>CAZIMD010000017.1:9453-22906 GCA_964540365.1 uncultured Gammaproteobacteria bacterium | reverse complement strand
ATCATTCCGAACGGGATCGACCTGAACGCGACGCGGGACGGCCTCCTCGACAGGAACGCGGCCAGGCAGGCGCTCGGGCTCCCCAAAGAAGGCTTCGTCATTGGGACCATCGCGAACTTCTACCCCGCCAAAGACCTGGCACGCTTCATGGATGCCTGTGCCCTCGTAAAAAAACAGGCCCCAGGGACACGCTTCTGCTTGATCGGGGATGGGCCAGAGCGCGCGGCCATCGAGACGGCAATCCACGCGCATCACCTTGAAAAGACGGTCATCCTCGCCGGAGCCCGCGAACATGCCGACCAATACCTTTCCGCCTTCGACCTCTTCGCGCTCCCATCCAAGAAGGAAGGGATGCCGTTCGTCCTCCTGGAGGCAGCCGCGGCCGGGCTGCCGATCGTCACGACGAGCGTCGGGGCGCATGCCTGGATGCTTCCTGAAGCGACGATCGTCCCTGCACAGGAGCCACGCGCGTTCGCCGAAGCCCTCCTCAAGGCAATCGCCCACCCGCAACGGCCGTCATACGATGCCAGCCTCGCGCGCTTCCAAGAGGCGGCCTGCCTTAAAGCCCACGCCGACTTGCTGAAGAAACAGGGGGAAGGATAAAACACGGGATCCGCCCAACGCGGGTCCCGTGTTTCTTGTTAAGGCTCTAGCGCGTCGGGACGGGCGTTGGCGCCTCGATCTCGGCGACGCTCTGCTCGTACCGCTGCTTCGCACCCGGGAACAGGCGCTCGACCTGCTCCACGAAACGGGCTTCCAGGTCCTTGCGCCCCGCCAAGCGGGATTGGTACGCGAATTGGTAGTATGGCCCGTCTCCAGAGCTCATGTCATCAGCCTTGATCCTATCCGCCCAACGATCGAGCTCCGCGCCGCGGCCAAGGATGCGATACGCATGGAAGATCGGCACGATTTCGCGGATATTGCTGGGGGCGTACGGGTAGGGCTTCTCGATGGCGGACACCACGGCGCGCGCGCCATCCTGTTCGCGCTGCAGGTCGAAGAGGTACGTCAGGCCCAGCAACCAATCGCCGTACCCGTTTTCCGGGTCCACCTCTTGGATCTGACGGATCTGTGCGAGAGCGTCATCCATGCGACCCTGGCTGATGTAGAGGCGCGCGAGCCCCTCATGGAGCTGCTGGCGCTTGGGGCTGTAGACCAAGGCTTGCTTGAACTGTTCTTCCGCTTCGGCGGCCTGGCCGGGCACGAACTCGGCGGTGTCGGACAAGAGCCGAGCATAGACATATCGAATATAGCTGTTCTTGGGATGGCGATCCGTCTCCTCCTTGCCTGCCGCCTTCGCGATGGCGATCCACTCTTCCCATTGCGGGACCTTCGTGAGGCTGCTACCGACGCCCACCAGGGCCCGGGTAAGGAGAAAGACCTGCTCGTCACGATACGGCGTCCAGATCTTCATCGATTCCTTGATGGCCTCGAGAGCGGTCGCCTGCGGAAACAGCTGGCTCGCCTTAATCGTCAGGTACGAGGCACGGAAAGGCAAAATCGAAGCCCGCCACACGAGCAAGCCTGCCCCCAAGAAGACCGGGACCAGCACCCAGGCCGGTAAGGCGCGCGTCTTCGCCTCCTGGTCATGCGGGATCGAGGATGCCAAGAACCCCGGGCTCGTCGCGGCGATCGCGAGGCCGAACATGAGATAGCTCAACACGAACCCCGCCGGATGGTCGAATACGAACAGGTTCTGCACGAAATAGGCGACCGGCAACGCCACCAGGAACGAGGCGAACACATGGTCGATCCAACCTCGCGTATAGGCGCGGTACACCGACCAGAACAAGACCACGAAGATGCCGAGATAAGTCAGGAGCCCGAGCGCCCCCGTCATCGACAGGACGTCGAGGACCGTGTTGTGGGCCCGGTCAAACCAGGTCTCGTAGAGGGAATAGCGGAGCGAGATCGGGTTATAATGCGTGTTGAAGATGATATGGAAGGTATCGAACCCCCACCCGAAGACGGTCCTCAACGGATTCTCCAAAAATGCTTCCCATGCGATCCGCCAGGCGATGAGGCGGGTCGAGGTGCTCGAGGAGAAATCGACGAACCGGTCGAGCTGGAGACGCTTGACGAGCTCCGTGCCACGCGCAAGATAGAGGGCCCCATAGCTGATAATGGCCGTGACTACGAGACTCACCGAGGCGATGCGGTTACGGCGCTGTTTTGAGGTGATGCCGAAGAACACGGCGAAGGCGAACAGCCCCAGGAACAAGCCCACCAGCGGCCCGCGCGACTGGGACGCGCCGAAGGCGGAAACCGCCATGAGCCCCAATGCGCCATACGCCAACCACCACCCGCGGATGCGCGTCTTGAACGCCAAGAGCGCCAACAGGAAGAAGGTGAACATCTGGTACATCCCCATGTAGATGGGGTTATCCAACACCCCTCCGACACGGTCGCCCGCCTTATAGAAGAACAGTTCCGAATTCACCCAGCGCTGCCAGATGGCGGTCAGGGCGACGACGCCCCCGATGAAGACCTGCGCCCGCAAGAAGAGTTCCCAATCCTTCCAGGTCCGGAGCATCCCCACGACCATCACGAGCCAGCCCAAGAAGTGCAGGAGCGTGAAATACCCGTTCATGCGCTCCTGGTTCCCCCACCACGAACGCAACGGGTCGATGGAAAACACCACCGACAGCCCCATCGCCAGGAAATAGGCGAGGATCGCGAGAAGCAGCGGGTGTTTTTTTGGACGGTACGCAGGCTCCATCCAGGCGAACAGGGCATAGGCCGGGAAGGTCAGGCCGATGAGGACCTGGAAAACAATCAGCTTCGAAAAGACGAACGGGAAAATGACCTCTTTTATGAACACGAGTGGCATCAGCAGCCCGCCAAAGACCCCGATCCAAGCGAGCGTTTTCAACACGCGAACCAGCAATGGACGTGACATATGCCCACACACTAGTGGATGCGCACAAAAAAACCAACCCCCGAAGGGGTTGGCTTTTTGCTACGAGACCGATTATTTGCTCAAGACCATCGATCCGGAGATCGTGTCGACCAAGTATTCGTTCGTCCAGTCGCGAGAGACGCTCTCAGAGGCCGTGAAGATGTCCGAGTAATGCGGCTGTTCCGACTTGTCGGACCAGAGCATCGCATACGCGAAGTCACCGGCGGAGATCGAGGTGGACGGGATCGTGGAGGTAGCGATACCAACGCGACCGGCGTCTTCATTTTCGATCGTGAGTTGAGAGGAGCCCTGCGAGAGGTAGCCCGTGATGGCGTTCGCGGCAACCGTGCCGGAGAAGGTGCGCAACGCGAGGCTCGTGCTGATCGAGTCACCCGTCGTCGAGCTCAACCCACCGACCGTCGCAACGAGGCCATAGGTGGCACCCGTACCGGAAACCGTCTCTTCGCTCGTGAAGCGGACGAGGACCATCAAGGTCGACGTCGCCGGGGCAGCGTGCACGGCAACCGTACCGGTTTCAAGGTTCGCACCGTACGCGTCAGAGATCGCGATGTCGGCAAGGTTCATGTCGGCACCGTTCTTCTGCAAGCGGAAGTTGGAAAGCGTCATGGCGGAAGTCGTCGTGACGGCAATCTTGAAGGTGAGCTGCTTGATGCCCACTTCGCCACCTTCCGAACCGATCTGGGCGCGGTAGAGCGTGCGCTGACCAGCGGCCAACGTGTTGCTGAGACCCGTCGTGGCTTGCGTGACAACCGGCTTGGAGCGACGAGCAACGAAGGAGTTGCCGACAACCGCAGAGGAAGCCGTCTGGTAGACACGCTCACCGGAAGCGAGACCCGTGGCACGAACGTTCATGTTCCCGGTGTACAACGCCGAGGTGAAGATCGTGCTGGCCGTTCCACCGACCGTCAAGGCACCCGTCGGGATACCGAGCGCAAGGACATTGCCGGAGCGCGGGGCAGCTTCAACGTCCTGGTTGGTCGTGGACGGGACCGTCGAGGCCAAGCGACCCATGAGACAGAGGTAGGTCACCGAGCCCTTCGGAACCGTGATCGGGTTCGAGGAGAGGTCGATTTCAGCCGTCTGGCTCACACCGCTCGGGAGGGAGACCGTACCGCGGACCGAGAAGGTGCGGCAATCGGCGTCCGAGGACTGCACGACCGCGACACCGCCCGGAACATCGCTCCCAGGGACGGAGCCAGAGGTGAAGCTGGCGGCCGGACCGGTGGAGGTCACACCGACGTAGTCAATCTGGATGTCTTCGTACTGGGCGTCCGCGCGGTAGCGGGACATGACGTTCCAGGTCGAGCCGTCCGCAATGAGGATCGTGGACTGGCGTTGGTTGTTCGCGGCGATCGTGACCGTACCGCTGCTGCGGACCGTCTGGGCGATCGACGGGGAGGTCGTCGCGTTGGTGTTGACAGCCGTGGCGCGGGAAGCGGTCACGCTGTTTCCGTCTTCGTCCTGACCGGCAACGTCCGCGTTAGCGGCGATACCGAGGGCGAAGCGGTCACCGGCGGCCTTGGACACCGTGGAGTCCGCGTTACAGCGAACCTCGAGGGTGCGGGAGGTGCCGCGAGCGACGTTGAGGTTCAAACCAGAGAAGGTCATCGTGCCGTCCGTGGAGGGCGACATGCGGTTACCGACCTGGGTGGAACCGTCGTAGAGACCACAGGCGTTGACGACGTCGTCAAGCTCTGCAGCAGAGTAGACGGAGTTCCCCGCATCCGCGTCACCAGCACCCGTCAGCTTCACCGAGGTGATGCGGACCGCGCTCTGGGAGCCAGCGGAGAAGGTGAATCCAGCGGCCGGGATGTTGGCCTGGTTCTTGACGAACACACCAGCCGAGGGCGTACCCGAGAGGGTGACGTTCAAGGTCGGGGTGCGGACCGTCATGACGTTACCCGTCACCGTGGTGTTCGGAGCGATGCCCGTGGTCAAGAACTCACCGGAGCTCAAGACGCGAAGGTCAGTGCTGCCGAAGATCGCGTCACCGGACGCGCCACCCAAGGCAAAGCGGTAGGTGGAGCCATCCGTGATGCTGTTGGAGGTGTCGGCCGTGATGACGAAGTTGCGCGTCTGGCCGGCACGGACCGTGACGGAGACGGACGGAGCGAAGGCCTTATACCCAGGAGCGGCACAAGCCGTGGAACAGCTGACCGGACCAGCGACGATTTCGCCGGTGTCAGCGTCCTTGATCTTGATGTCGCGGAGGTATTCGGTCGTCCCGTCGAACACGCCGGAAACGGTCCCGGTCACCGCGAAGTTGAACTTGCGGATCTCGACATCGTTAGAACCGGACGTGATGGCGAAGCGATAGAACACGGCGTCGTTCTGGCCACGACCGACGTTGGCCGTTGCCGGACCATTGTAGGTGATGGTGAACTGGCCGCCTTCCGTGGTGGAGTAGCTGGCATTGCTCGTCGTCGCGCTGGAACCGTCGTAGGAACCAGAGCACGGCGAGGTCGAGTCCGTACAGACCTGGGCACCCGTTCCGTAGACACGGTCAACGACGTAGAAGTCGGACGTGTATTCGGCGTAGATGCGGATCGTGCGGCCGGAGCGACCAGCGACCATCCCGCGGAGGTTGAAGGTGCGGGACTGCCCGTTCGGGATGAGGAACGGGGTGGCGAAGTTCAACACGATCTTGCCATCCGCAGCCACCGTGCTAGCGGCGGCGACTTCCGTCACGCCCTGGTAGAGCTTGAGGTTGGTGAGATCGGAGTTGGAGATGCTGCCAGCCTGGTAGAGCGTAACGCGGCGGACCTCGACGTCGTTGGAACCGTTCGCCTGGAGGCGGAAGTTCGCAATTTCGGCGTCAGCCGAGCCAACGCGCGGGTTGGCCGGTTCGGAACCGTCGATCACGTCGACACGGGCCACGGAAGCGGTACCGACCGTCATCGCGTTGCCGCGAACCGGGAAGGAACCGGAGACCGTGCTGGAGCCCTCGACGACGACCGAAGCCATGTCAGCAAGCTCGAACGCGTGCTGGCCACCCGTGGTGGACGGGCTGGAGAGGTCAGCCGAGAGGTACACCGCCTGCGTCGAGCCAGCCGGGATGTCGATCGACAAGCCGTTGAATTCGACGAGGTTGGAAGCGGAGCTGATCGTGCGACCGGAGGTCAAACGAGTGCCATCCGCCTTGTAGAGGTACACGTTGCTGAAGTCCGTCGTGGCGCCGACGCCAACGCGGCGGAACTTCATGCCCGTGACGCGGACCGAGCCGCTGCCGGCCATCAGGTTCACTTTCGTGAACATGACGCTCTGGGCGTTCTTCGGGAGCACCATGGCGGCCGGAGAATCCGAGGCCAAGGAGACCGTGAGCGCGCCGCCGACCGGGGTCACCGGGCTGCCGGAGGACATGATCGCGTCAGAGAGTTCGGCTTCGCGGGAGTTGACGTCCGTACCCATCGGGTAGGAGATCGTCGTCTGGATCACGTTGCCGGATTGGAACATGTTCGCGCTGAAGCCAGCGTCCGTGATGCGGCGGCGCATGCCACCCCACACGACGTAGCGGTCAGAGGAGCCCGAGTAGGACACGAGGGAACCATCCGGGTGGACGGCCGTCGCGAGCGAGGAGCCGATCGTGTAGTTCACGAAGAAGGCATCCGGGACGTCGACGACGCGGCGAGCCCAGTTCGAACCGAAGAGAGCCGTCGCAACCGATTCCGTCTCGACCCAGCGGAGGGTACCGCCACGCGTGACCGCGTAGACCTTCGGATCCGTGGTGATCTTGACGAGGTTCGTGCCCGGGCGAATGGTGACGTTGCCGCCAATCATGATCGCGGAGAGCTCGGAGTCGCTGATCGTGCGGACGCCGGAGAAGTCGGAGAACCAGGAGCGGTACGTCGTCTCATTCGGGAAGACGTAACGGCGGTTGTTTTGGAAGTAGTAGACAGCCGGACCCGAAGCCTTGATGAGGTCACCGTTCATGAGGGTGGCCGCAGACGCCACGGAGGGCACCGCGAACGCACCGACACCAACGGACGACAACACCGTGGAAAGGGTGGCGACCGTAGACACTACCTTTTTGGAAAATTGACCCATAGGGAACCAATAAGGTTGGTCCCGAGCGCATCACCTGCCGCCCTTAAAGACAGCAAGGACACGTTCGGAACAAGAAGTGAGAATGAGTAACGACTCGGATCCCCCTTTTGCAAGGGGCACGACCTTTATTGATCCAAGCCAAGAGGTTCGAACACGAGGCAGGAAGGTGTTCCTCATCCTGCAGGGGATCCATGCCACGAGCACAGATACCCTGTCGGATGCGGGAGATGAGGCTCTCCCCTGGAACTACTTCGCTACCGTCGTATTCGTGGAACTGGCGGTCGAGCTGGGCACGGCGGGCGCCGAGTCGGCGCCGGCTTGCGGTGTCGTCACGGCGCTTGAGCTTGGCGCTGTCACGACGACCGCCGTCCCAGAAGCGTTGCCGACATCCGGTACGGACGTGGAGGCGGAAGCGGCCGCCGAGAGGCTGGGCAAGACCGAGTTGACGGTCCGTTCAGCCACGGTCACCGCACGAGCCGCTTCCCCGAGCTTGTCCTTGAGCATCCCGAACTGATCTTTCTCGATTAGCTGTCGCATCTCCTCCAAGGATGCCTGCGCCTGCTTGAGCTGGTCGAGAGGCTCTTTGAGGAGCGCGGCCGGAGCCGTTCCGGATGCGCTCGCGGACCCGCCTTGCAACGGATCGAGGATCAAGACCTTGGAACTGCTGGCCGCATTCGTGATCTCTTCGACCTTCTTCGTGCTATCCGCGATCCCCTGCGCCAACCCATCAACATGCCCGGTCACGACCCGCTTGAGGTCGTCGTTACTGACCACGTCAGTCACGCCCGGGTCATCATGCTTGTCGATGAGGATCTGGACCGCCTTGAGACCCGCGTTCGCGGCCGCGACTTGGACTTCGGTGACATTCTGCTTGACGTCTTCCGGGACCACTTCTTTAACCTCTTTCAGGGTCTGGACGAGGCGGCCGCTCTTCTCATCGAGGTCCTTCGCCGCGGCTACCGCTTTGGACGGGGAGGACTCCATGCCGACGCTGTGGAGCTGCAACTTGACGGCGTCGAGGTCTTGCTTGAGCGCGTCGGCGGCTTCGCGGAGGCGGTTGGCGTTCTTCGGCGCATCCGTTTTCGCGAGCTGCTTGATCTCCTCACCGCGCCGTTCGACGAATTCGACCTTGAGCTTGAGCTGATTGGGTGGTTCTTTTTCCATCAGGATCCGGGCCTGCTCGGTGGCGAGCTTGACGGGATAGAGCAAGTCGCCCGGAATGGACCGCTCGGCGGCGGAGACGCTTGCGAGCGACCCTCCCAGGACCACCCCGAAGACCGATAGGACGGCCATGACCGGCCCCCGGATCGTCTCAACGAGCGGCCGCGGGACAAATGACAAAATCAGCGCCTTCATGCGAGCGCCAAAAGACACCGGGGCACGACGCATCGCGTCACGGCGAACCTCCTTCAATAACAAATTTCGGGTACGCGCCACCCAGGCCGCATCGGGGCGGATGCGGCGCTCAGCGTCTCTCAGTTGCCGGACGGCAATTTTGAGGTGGCGTTTGTTCATAAAACGGGAAATCCGACAGGGCCTGCGACGACTTTTACTTCTTTTCACCCGCCTGGAGACGCTGGAGCGCCTTGAAGGCCCGATGGTAGAGGACGCGAACCGTCCCGACCTCCTTCCCTAGCGCTTCGGCGATATCCTGAAAGGACAGGTCGTCGATGAGGCGCAGGGTGAGGACATCCTGATAATCCTCTTTCAATTGAGCGATTTGCGTAAGGACAAGGGCAAGGTCGGCTTGGGCCTCAATGGCCCGCGATCCCCTGCCTGCATCCGAAATACCCCCTTCGCTATCAGAAGCCGGATCGGGTACCGGAAACGTTACACTCCCCCCTTCGGTGGCGGCATGGCGGCGGCGATACTCGTCGATCACGAGGTGACGGGCGATGCGATAGAGCATGCCGCGGACATGGCGGATCTCCTCGCCACGCTGCAAGGCTTGCCAAAGACGGAGAAACGTCTCGGAGGTAACCTCTTCAGCCTGCTCACGCGAGGATAATTTTACGTAGATAAACCGATAAATAGCCTCGACGTAGGCATCGTAGATCTGGGCGAACGCCTGCTCATCGCGAGAGGCCCGCACCCGATAGGCATAATAGGATTCGAGTAAGGAAAACATGGCGGAGGCCCCCTAGGAAAGGAGACCGATCACCCGTTTGCCGGCATTTATTCGCTTATTTCAGCCATTTTTTGAGTTTCTGGCGGAAGCAGGCGGTCAAAATGGCGACAGAAGGAACGAGGGGGCGGGAACACGAGTCCCGAACGGGAGAAGCTTAGCATAATCCCTCTAAATACGCAATAAATACCAGAAAACCGGCATCAGGCCGGTTTACGGGAGGACGGACGTCGGAACGCTGACCAACGTCTCGTCCTTGAGCGTCAGGTCTCGATAGAGGCGGTCCAGGGCATCGATGTTTTTCGTGGCATCGAAGGCTTGCGCCACATACGCGCTTAGAGCCTGACCGTGGGCCTGACGGGCCTCTTCCGAGGCGGTCGCAAGGGCGCGCAAGCCGTCGGCAAGGGCGCCCGGTTGCGTGATGTCCACGGTGTGGGCGTAGCCGCCGGTCGCCTCACGATTGGCCTGAATGTCATGCATCAGGACCGGGCGGCCGGTGCTGGACGCTTCCAAAACCGCGAGCGAGAGCCCCTCCTCGAGGCTCGGGAAGACGTGTCCCAAGGCACATGTCTGCAAGGCGCGGAGTTCACCATCGAAGCGCTCGCCCAAGGCGACGGCGCCCGGAGTCGTCGCGAATAGGGGTCGCAGTCGCTCGAGATAGGCATCCGTGAACGAGCTGCCGCCCACCACAGCGGCCTGGAGGCCGAAAAACTCCTCAGGACGCTGGCGCTTGGCGAGGGCAAAGGCCTCAAGAAACGAATGGGCCCCCTTATGCGGGATCAGCCGGCCGACGAAGAGGAAGTACCGATACGGCTCAAGCCCCAACGCACGGACGCGGGCTTCGGCCTGGGCGCGATCATCGGGACGCTGGAAACGAAAGGCGTGCGAGATGTACTGCGCGCGACGGCCATACGCCTCGGCGCAATACCGCTGCAAATCTTGCGAAACGGTGATGACCTCGTGCGCGAAGGCGCAGGTGAGCCATTCGCCGACCCAGAAGGCGGCGCGGGCGATCTTGCCCCACTTGCTGAACCGACGATCCATGCAGTGGAAGGTGATCACGAGCTTCGTCTTGGGATACAAGAGACGCGCCAACGGAGCCAATAGGGCGATACCGACGCCATGCAGGTGCAGAATATCGGGACGGAACCGACGGGCGGCCAGGAGAGCCGTAAAGCTGTGCGTGATGGCGTCGAGATGCTTCGTGCACAGGCCAGGCGTACACACCTGCTCGATGCCATGCGGGGCGACCGCCTGGCCGACATACCAACGACGACCAAACACGACGACCCGATGGCCACGCGCAACCAAGCCCTTCGCCAAGGACTCAACGTGTTGCTCGATGCCGCCGGAACGCGCCGGCAGACCTTTTTGGCCGATCATCAGGATCGTCATAATGCAATGTCTCATTATAACAGAAAATCCAGGCTTTGTCAATGGAGATAGTGATTTTTTTGGCTAAATATAAAGAAAAAACGTGAAATCCGCTTAGATCCCCTCCAGATGAAATCGCTGCCAACACGCGGCTGGGTCGCGCCATAGGAAAAACGCGTCGACCTGGTACGGCAGGGAGGAAGCCTCCGGATGCGCCTGGAGCCAGGCTTCGACCGCCTGCGCGAGGCGGCGGCGCTTGCGGGCGGTGACCGCCTCAAAGGGGTCCTGCCGGGAAGATGCACGCGCCTTGACCTCGATAAAATGAAGACGGGACCCACGTTCCATCACGAGATCCAGCTCCCCTGCCCGGCACGTCCAATGGCGATCGACGAAGGAGAACCCGTGGGCAACGAACCATTCCAGCGCAACCGTTTCGGCGCGATGGCCGAAGGCCTGTTGAAACGGATGTGGATGCATAGGTCGGCTCTCCAACCCGTTCCATACGCCTGACGGGATAGCAAGGCCGATTTTTTTGAATGGAAGCTCCTCGAACGATGGATGTGGCGCAGGCCTACATCCGCTTTGGAAAGAGCGAGCCTAGGGTTGCGCCCAGAAAGGCATCCCAGAGGTTCGTCATATAAAGAAAACCGACGATGACGATGATCGTTCCCACGAGCTTGTAGAAAAGCCGCGTCCCTCCCCCGCCGAGCTTGGCGTCGATCATGTCGATCGGACCCAAAAAATCGAGGAGCGTCTCGGAGCGGAAAATAAAGAAGAGTCCCACGAGATCGATCAGGATGCCCAAAATGATGCGGAGAAGGATCGCCATGGCACGAGTATAGCATGGTTGCCAGGCGCGACGGAACCGGTAGAATGGCCCCATGCCCCGCCCCGCCGCCCACACCAGCTGGGAACGCGTCTCCCGCTGGTACGGAACCCACCTCAAGCAGGACGATTTTTTGCAACGCGACGTGGTGATCCCTGGAACGCTGGCACTGCTCGCGGACGCCGATCCTGGTCCGCATCTCGACCTTGCCTGCGGCGAAGGCGGATTTTTACAGGTCTTCCTGCGAACGTTTCCGCGCCGCTCGGCGGTGGGTGTGGATGCGGCCCCCTCACTGATCCAGGCGGCGAGGCGAAAAGGGATCCGTCAGGCGGAATTCCTCGTCGGGGATGCGCAGCGACTCCCCCGCCTGCCGGTTCAGCGCTTCACCTCCGCGAGCTGCCTATTGGCAATTCAAAACATCGAGGACGCGGCCGCCGCTTTCGTGCAGACAAGCGCGCGCTTGGAAGCGGGCGCCCCATTCGTGATCGTCATGAACCACCCGTGCTTTCGGCAACCACGGCAGAGCGGCTGGGGCTGGGACGAGGAACGGAAGATCCAATACCGGCGCGTGGACAGGTACCTGCGCCCCTATGACATGCAAATCGTCGCACATCCTGGGAAGCAGCCATCCCTAAGCACGATTTCGTATCACCGGCCCTTGAGCTTTTATGTAAACGCGTTGGCGCAGGCGGGATTTTCCGTGGACGGGCTCGAGGAATGGACGTCGCCTTCCCATAGCGATTCGGGACCGCGGGCGAAGGCAGAGAACGTGTCGCGCGTGGAGATTCCGTTGTTCTTGGCGATCCGCAGCAGGAAAAGCCCAACCAGCTAGCCGAAGATCCTTCTAAGAAAACCGCCCGGCTTCGGTTTCACGGGGACAGATCCGGTCACCATGGGCGCAGGCATGACCGTGGTGACAGCACCCTCAAGCGCAGGCCTTTCCTTTTCTGAAGAGGGAGCAGGTGGCCTCCAAGACATCACCATCTCATATCCAGGCTGCCCCGGAAGCGGCGGGAGACGTCCGACTGGAGTGAATGGGGCCGGCTGGCCGATGCGGGCAAAGGCCTCCGCTCCCGCGAGCGGTTGGGCGAGGGACGCCCGTATGGCCGCAAGATGCTCCTCTGTCGCCTTGGCATGGGCTTCCCACTCCATTCGCATACGCTCTTCCCATCCACGGCTTGGGGCGACCGTGGGACCGAGGGGCCTCTCAAGCAAGGCACGTCCAGCGCGAGCCTCTTGAGCATTCATCCACATGCGCTCCACCTGTTCACGGCTCCTTGCCGCAAGCGCTTCTTTGGTGTTTTCCGCATCAAAGACGTCCTTGAAACGCTGCAAGACGATACCCGCCTCCTTTAGGGCCCGTTCGGCGGCGGGATGACCTACGAAATAGTCGCGGAAACGATATTGCTCGCCATCCGGGGCGACATATACAACCTCATCAAATTTTTGCAAACGCGGATCTTCACGCATGCCTGCAAGAAGCGCCTTCTGGTCGTCGCTAAGATCTGAGTTCTGTTGAGCTTCATCCAAAAAGGCATCCATGGACTGGCGAGCAAAGGCATAGGGGTCTACCGAGGCCTCCGATCTTGGCTTGATCTTCGGAGCTTGAACCGGCATCCGCTCATGAGAAGGTGCGCCATCAAACGGCATAGAAATCTAAGACCAGTATCGCGCAAAATAAAGACGGATGCAACCGCATTGTTTCATGGAAGAAACCGCCTGAAACGTCGAACCCCGCCGGCGACGTGCGCGGCGGGGTAAGGAAGGCGGGGCTCAGGCGCGGACGGATGAGAAGCGCCGCGGACGGGTAGCCTCAGCCGGAGCCTGAATCGCGAGGGCGAGACAGACGCCAGCGGAAAGGGCGGCGCAGGCGAACAGGCTGCCGAGGATGATCGGCACCTCGTCGCATGACTCGATCCCGAGGCGAATCCCGATGAGGGCATGCGGGATCGCGAACCCGATGAACGTGCCCGCCGAGATGACGTTGACGCGAAAAAAGGCGTCGTTCGTACCCCCCGACTGAAGCAGGTACAGCGCGCCACACCAAAGGGACAGCGCCGTGAACGTCTCCATCCGACGGTCGTCGCCGTCGATGCCGAGGGCCAAGAAGAGGCCGGCAAGGAGGGCGAGGGTGACGAGCGTGCGCTTGCTGTTCATGGCAGGG
>CAZIMD010000017.1:4897-9353 GCA_964540365.1 uncultured Gammaproteobacteria bacterium | reverse complement strand
CATGGTCGGGCTAGTGGGGTTCGAACCCACGGCCTCATGCACCCCATGCATGCGCGCTACCAACTGCGCCATAGCCCGAGTGAGCGAGCGACAAGCGTGCGTTTGATACACGTTTGTCCGAACGAGCGAGGGCTATATGGCTCGTCCAACAAGCCATATCGCCGGACGAACGAAAGGGATTCCCCTTCCATATGTGTTCCCTTCCCGTTTTCCCTCAGCCGCCGTATCCTACGTCACCAGTCCCAGAAACGCAATGGCCCCGGTTTTTCCGCTATCTTAGCGCCTTTATTGATACATCTTCGCCTGCAAGGCAAAGAGCTCGGCATACCTCCCCTCTTTCGCGACGAGTTCGTCGTGTGAGCCGTCTTCGATGATCTTCCCATCGTCCATCACCAGGATCCGTTCGGCACGACGCAAGACGGAAAAACGATGCGAGACGACGACGGACAGACGGCCTTCGACAGCTTCCGGCAAGCGCGAAAAGAACGCTTCTTCCTTTTCCGCGTCCACGGCCGAGGTCGGCTCGTCAAGGATCAGGATTCGGGCCTTCCGGTAGAGCGTCTGCGCGATCATAAGGAGTTGGCGCTGGCCCCCGGAGAGCTCAATGGGCTTGTCTTCGGGCATGCCGTAGCTACGACCAACATGGGTGCGTATCCCCTTTTCCAACCCTTTGACAACTTCATCAAAGCCGCTGACATGCAACATCTGCTTGGCCCGAGCACCCCAGGGGGCGGCCGAGTTTCCATAACGAATGATGTTCTCGACCGTGTCATCAAAATGTGGCGGGTCCTGGTTCATGTAGGCGAGCCCCTTCACCCACTCGTCGGAACGGATCTCTTCGATGGGGATACCGTTGATGAGGATCCGGCCAGAGGTGGGACGGTAGATCCCGGCGAGGAGCTTGAGGAAGGTGCTTTTTCCGGCGCCATTCAAACCAACGAGAGCGACATATTCGCCTTCATGAAGCCGGAGGGAGATGCCGTTCAGGACCGGCTTCCGCTGATCTGGATACGAAAAGGAGACCTTCTCAAATTCGATCCGCAGGGGCCGCCGAGGCAAGCGACGCTTCCCGTCCTGACGGTGCGGCAATTCCATGAGGACCCGGAACAGCTGGGGACCGACACGCTGCTTTTGGAGCCATCCAATGTTCGCGACCAGGTTGGAAAAAGAACCCGTCAGGCGCTGGAAGGTGGGGATGAACACGACAAACGAACCGGCGCCACCTGTCGCAACGGCCTCGTTAAATAATGCCCAGCCACCCCCTAACAGGCCGACCAGCATCACGGCGTCCGTTAGCGTGCTCGACCGGACGCGTAACCAGCTCTCATGTGTCCGAAGCGCCAACGCCGTTTTTGCAACCTGTTGCCAACGACGGAAAAAAAGGGCATGCAACCCCAGGACCCAACGATGGACCAACCAGCCCGGCGTCAAAAGTACCGTCTTATAGTAATTGCCGCGCCTACCCTCGCGCGACTCCATATTGAGGATGCCCCAGGACCATTCACGCTCATGCCGAAGCGAGAAGTACAGGAAGCCTAACGGGACGAGCATAAGGAGCGCCAACCACCAGGGAAGCAGGATCAGGACCGTCGCATAGCTCAATAGCTCAATACCTGTGAACATGAGCCAATACCCTTCTTGGGCGATTCCGAGCAGGTTGCCACGCGTCTCCTCAAAGGCGTGATACAGCGCCTGGAAACGCGGATGTTCCACCATGGCCGGATCCAGCTTCTGGAGCTGGTTCATAAGATCTTCCTTCGTCCGATAGTCCAAGGTCAGCCGGCTGATGTCGCGGACGTAGTCACGGACACGATCAACCAGCATACCGACAAGAAAAAGCAGGGCCATCCACAGGAAAAGCCGTTGAGCCCGCGCCAATTGACCTGTCGTCAACGCATCGATCAAGGCCTTCACGACCCAGATGCTTCCCGCTGATGTGAGCGGAACCAATGTGAGCGCCCCAAGCAGGAGGACCGCCTGCCGCCTAGATGCCGCGTATGTATAACGCAAGAACCAGAAATACGCCTTCCATGCGGGCAGCCCTTCCCCTTTCGGAATCTCAGGAATGTGCGCGACACTTGACATGCGCGCATTGTAGCACACGCGCTACTCCACTCGTTGCTTTGCCGACCAGCGCAATTCTCCCTCCACGAATGCATCGAGCGCCCCATCCAATACGCCTTCCGCGTCGGCCGTTTCGACGTCGGTACGGTGGTCCTTGACCATCTTGTACGGATGGAGCACGTATGAACGGATCTGGTTCCCCCATTCGGCGCTTTGGAACGCGCCACGGAGCTTTTGCTTCTCCTTCTGGTGTTCCTCTTCCTGCAATTTCAAGAGCTTGGCGCGCAGGATGTTCATCGCGACCGCCTTATTTTGCGTCTGCGAGCGCTCATTCTGGCAGGAGACCGTGATCCCCGTGGGCAAGTGAACGATCCGGACCGCGGAATAGGTGGTATTCACGGATTGGCCGCCTTTGCCACCGCTCATGAAGGTATCGACGCGGAGGTCGTCGGGCCTGATATCGATCGCGACCGATTCGTCGAGTTCAGGCAAGACCTCGAGCAATGCGAACGAGGTCTGGCGCAGGCCATCGGCATTGAACGGCGACTGGCGCACCAGCCGATGGACTCCCGCCTCGCCGCGAAGGTGGCCATAGGCATGCAGCCCCTCGATGATCATCGTGACGGACTTGATGCCCGCTTCACCCCCTCGGGACTCATCGACCAGGCGGACCGTCCATCCCTTGGTTTCGGCATACCGCACATACATGCGCAGCAGCATCTCTGCCCAGTCTTGCGCATCCGTCCCACCGGCGCCCGCGTGGATGGCGACGATCGCATTGCGGGCGTCATGCGGGCCGGAAAAGAGGAGCTCGAACTCCTTCTTGAGATAAAGCCCTTCCAACTCCGTGACACGCGTCGCGATATCCGTCAAGACCGCTTCATCGCGTTCCTCCATGGAGAGGCGCAGCATCTCTTCCGCCTCGAGGAGGTCTTCGCGAAGTCGGCGCCAGCCCGTAAACACGGCTTTCGTCTCAGCCAATTTTTGGAGGGTCTTGCGGGCCTGATCGGCATCATTCCACAGGTCCGGGGCTGCGGCCCGCGCCTCTAGCGCGCGCAGGTCGGCCTGGACGGCATCAAGCGACAACAATTCCCACGCCTCATTGAGCTTGGCGCGGAGGGCATCGATGCGGAGCAGGACCTCTTGGAACATGGGCGCAGCATAGGTGATCGGCGGCGTTTTGACGAGGGGCCGGGAGGCGTCTACGATGTTCGCGTATGCCTTCCCTTTCCCGCTTTCTCACCGGTACCGGCCTCGTCTTGAGCCTCGCCACCCTCCCCTTGCAGGCCCATGCGGCCACGATGCAACAGCAATTGCAGCAGGCCATTCGGACCCTCATCACCAACCCGGGGCAGAACGCCGCGCAAGGCACGCTGGAGATCCGTGTGCAAAAGACCCCCTTGCGCCGTGGGGTGACCGCCTCGACACAAACCGGGTTGCTCGAATTCTCAGCGGAGCGCGAAACCGACGGCGACCGGAACGTACAGGGCTGGGTCCAGCTGAAAAAAGCCACCAACAAGACGGCGACCTCGGACCAGACGTTCGCCTTTTCCCCCGCTCCACGGGTCGACTTCCGCTCGATCAGCGGCAACGCGCTTTTCCTTCGCTTCGGGAATATCGCCCCGCTGCTCTCGGCTCTCGAAGGGCCGATTTCCGCAGACCTGGTGGCCCCCTTTGAACGCTGGATCAAGGCGGATGCGAGCGCCAGCACGTCACTCATGAGCCTTCCGGTCGTTCCAGCAGACGAGGATGACCTGTTTACGCGCCTCGAACGGATCAGGCGCGGTGTCCTGCTGGCCGAAACGAAAAAGATCCCCACGTGGCAAATCATCTCGAATCGGCCGCTCCGTACCGGATCGCCGCTTCGGCACATGAAGGTTCGATTGAATCCCGCCTTCGTGAACCTGCTCGAGCAAGAGGCCCTCAAGCTTGATGGGCGCGACCAAGCCAAACGCCGCGAGACGCGGACGATGTTTCAGGAATGGCGCGCGGAGCTCGCCAAGATCCAGTTCGCCGTGGTCCTGGATGCGCAAAACCCCGCCAAGCCCACGATCACCCGCCTCGAGTTCTTTGCCCGCGACACGGCCACCGAAAAAGGCTGCGATTATACCCACTTCCAACGCAACGGCGAACCGGTTTTGAGCTCCTACCGTTGCGCCCTCAACATGGAACGCGTCGTGACGGAAATCCGCGGCGGGGTGAACCTTGCGCAGGCGCCCCTTGTCCGCGTGGAACCGGTCGCAGATGCGACACCCATCGAGCAGCTCGTCAGCCAGATCTTTGACCTCTTCCTGGGATCGATGGGGGAAGGGACCGGCATGGAAGAAGACGACCGTTCGGGCGCCTAACGTTTCCCCTTCAACGGCTGGCAAACGGGGCAAAAATGCGTCCC
>CAZIMD010000017.1:0-4797 GCA_964540365.1 uncultured Gammaproteobacteria bacterium | reverse complement strand
TGGATCGCGCTCAGGAAGCAGGCCTCGTCCGCATAAATATTCCCGATCCCGGCGATGACGGATTGGTCGAGAAGGATGGCCTTGATGGCGCGCCTGGAGGGTCGGGAAAGGCGTTCCGCCAAGGTTTCGACGGTGGCCGTAAGCGGCTCTGGACCGTATTCGGAGAGGACCGCGTCGGTCGCGGCGGCATCCAGCAAGCGCAGATAGCCGAAACGGCGGACATCGGACCAAGCCAAATACCCCGTCTCCCGACCACGCGCGAACGTAAACAGCAGCCGCGCGTGCCGATCAGCGGGACCGCTCGGCTTCTTATCGTGGAAAGTGAGTTTTCCCGTCATCTTCAGGTGAACGGCGAGTGCGGTACCATCAGAAAAACGCCACAACAACAACTTTCCGCGACGTTCGAGGGCGATGATACGCTTCCCTTTTAGGGCGATGGCGAAGGCCTCTCCACGAGGGCTCTCCTTATCGGACTGCCAAACGGTCACGTCAAAAATCCGCGCCCCTTCCAGGCGTTTTTCCAATTGGCGACGGACGGTCTCGACCTCAGGCAGCTCGGGCATGGGAGGAGGGTTCCGCGCGCAAGCGGTCAAGCTCCTCGATCCAGGCAGCAAAGACGCGCGGATTCAAGTCCTGGTCCGTTAACCGATCCCCTTTCGCCTTGAACAAGCGCGAAAACTGTTCGGCATACCCCGTATAATCCGCTTCTTCAGAGCCCCAGCTCAGCATGAGCCTCATGCGCTCATCTTCTGTCGCTGGATGCTGGCTCTCGATCCAGTATTCCATGAGTGCGGCCTGAAATACGGCGGAGAAATTCTTCTGGCGCTCTGGGGGTACGAACGCCGCTTCAGCTGGGAACATAGCTTTGAATACGGATGCTGCTTAGACGTTACTCAATGTCCGGCCACGGCGTGATCAGCTCGTACCCGTCCTTCGTCACGACGACACTCACCTCGAAGTGGGCGCACGGGCTGCCATCCGTCGTGACGACCGTCCAGCCATCGCGCTTGGTGCGGACCTTCCAGGTCCCGAGGGTGATCATGGGCTCGATCGCGAGGACCATGTTCTCGAGCAGGCGCTGGCGCGGCAAGAACGTATCGCGGTAATTCGGGACGTTGGGCTCTTCATGAACGGCATGGCCGACCCCGTGGCCGACCAGGTCACGAACGATGCCGTATCCCTTGGGCTTGATGAAATCCTCGATGGCTGCCCCGATGTCATGGATCCAACCGCCCGCCTTGATCGCCCCGATGCCGCGCACGAGCGCCTCACGCGTGTCGGCGACCAACTGCGCCTTTTTCTGGTCAAACGTCCCACCGGCGATGACGGTCGTCGCCATGTCGGTCGCCAGTCCTTCGTACCACATGCCGATATCCAACCCCACCACATCACCGGCCTGAATGATGCGGTTCGGATGCGGCAGGCCATGGACGACCTCCTCATTAATGGAAGTGCAGAGGGCGCCATTGAAGGGCGCGTCCTCAGGGGAGATGGAATAGCCTAAAAATGAGGGCTTGGCCCCGGCTTCGGCCATGCGTTGGCGTGCGAGGCCGTCCAAATCGGCCGTCCCGACGCCAGGAACGCACTTCTGCCGGATTTCCCGAAGGATACCGGACAGGATGGCTCCGCCGCGCGACAGGCGCTCGATTTCCGACGGGGTTTTCGTGAGGGACATGCCCCCAGCCTAACCGAATGGGCCCGCCGAGGCAATCCACGGCCTTCCTTAAAAGCCCAAACGCCTGAGCTTATCCAGCAACTCCTTCGTGAGGGAAGGCAGGGACTGGTCGGCTTTGATGGACAACAGCACCCCTTTTTGGCGATAGAACGAGACAAGCGGCTCCGTCATGAAATGGTAAATGGCCTGTCGGCTGAAAAAGGCGTTCGGACGGTCGGTCGCCCGCCCCTGGAGGCCGCTGCCGCAATGGAGGCAGGTCTCGAGCGGGCCTGGCGGGTTTGCTTCCAAGTGGTACACACTCTTACACGAGACGCACTCACGACGATCCTCGACCCGTTTCGCGGCCTCCAGATCACCCATCTTGAGGTGGATGGCGACCTGGACCTTGGCGAGCTTTTCGAGCGCGGCGGCTTGCTCGACGTTGCGGGGATAGCCTTCGAGGACAAATCCCTTCTCTTGCGTCGCAAAACGCTTTATTTTACGCAAAATAACGGCGTTCACCAAATCATCCGGAACGAGCATCCCTTGGTCCACATATTCTCGGATGAGCTTGCCGATGGCCGTGCCTTCGCGGATCTCTTCTTGGAGCAGATACCCCGACGAGATCAGGGCCACGTCAAACGCCGCCGCCAAGCGCTCGGCCTGGGTTCGCTTCCCCGCCCCATGGGGGCCGAAAAAGACGGCGCGGAGGCGCTTGCGGGGCATAATAGGAGGGAGGGTAACACCCGTTCAACGGAAACGCAAAACCGCCGTTTGGCGGTTATGCGCGTGCAGCTAGTACGCGTCGTACTGCCGCATCGTGACTTGCCCTTCGATCTGCTTCACCGATTCGATCACCACGGAAACCACGATCAGGAGCGACGTCCCCCCAAGGGCCAGGACCGTCGTGCCCGTGAACGCTTGCGCGATCAGCGGCATGACGGCGACGACGCCCAGGAAGAGCGCGCCACCCAAGGTGATCCGTTCGATCACGTGGTTGAGGTATTCCGAGGTGGGCTTGCCCGGACGGACACCCGGGACGAAGGCCCCCTGCTTTTGCAGGTTCTCGGCGATCTTGTCCGGCTGGAACACGATGGAGGTGTAGAAATACGTGAACCCGACCGTGAGGAGGAGGTACAGGATCCCATACACCCACTGGTTCTGCAGGACGGCAATCACCCAGCGCGCGCCGTTGGCGACCCAGGCGGTGCGCGCACCGACCAGGAACTGCGCGACGAGCGTCGGGAACAGCAGGAGCGAGATCGCGAAGATGATCGGGATCACGCCCACCATGTTGATGCGCAGCGGCAAGGTCGACGCGGCGCTCGCGCCACGGACCTGTCGGGCATATTGCACGGGGACGTTGCGTTGGCCTTCGGTGATGAAGACCACGCCCACGATCATGGCGACCGCGGCCGCGCCGTAGAGGGCGATCACGAACCAGTCACGCGAACCGCCTGCGAAGGTGGCCGTGAATTGCGACAGGCTCGTGGGCAGGTCCGCGAGGATGCCGGCGGCGATGAGCAGCGACATGCCGTTCCCGACCTTCTTTTCCTGGATGAGCTCACCGAGCCACACCAGGAACATCGTTCCCGCCGTGACCGTCGCAATGATCATGATCAGGTGCAACGGGCCACGTTCGGTCAGGATCGGCACGGTCGACTGGCGCATGAGGGCGATGATGCCGAACGATTGGATGATCGCGAACGGCACCGTCAGCACGCGCGTCCACTGGTTGACGCGGCGGCGACCCGCTTCCCCGTCTTTTTGGATCTCTTCGATCTTCGGAAAGATCATCCCGAGCAGCTGGACGATGATGGACGCCGTGATGTACGGCGCGACCCCCATCGCGACGATGCTGAATGTCCGCATCGTGCCGCCCGCAAAGAGGTTCAGCAGGCCGAGCGCGCGGTTGCCTTCGATGAAGGCCTGCAGCGCGACCAGGTCAATGCCTGGCAGCGGGATATTGGCGGCGAGGCGGAAGACGATCATCATCGCGAGGGCGAAGAGGAGGCCGTTCCGCACCTCGCGCACGCGCCAGGCTTGGAGGAGTTTATCCCACATAGGAAGCAATATGGCGCGCCCGAAAGCGCGCCATAACAACGGGGTTAAGACGTTTTCTTAGACGTTTTTTGGGACGCCTTCTTCTTCGACATCACCACCGAGCCGCCGATCTTCTCGATCATGGCCTTGGCACCGGCGCTCACGGGAAGGTCACGGATGGTGAGCTTCTTGGTGAGGCCTTCGCCTGCGACGATCTTGACCGAGCGGTGCGTGCGCAACACGAGACCGGCGCGGCGCAACGAGTCCATCGTCACGACCGAACCGTCCGTCAAGCGCTCCAATTGGGCCAACGTCAAGGTACAGGCCTTGTCGTAGCGGCTCTGGAACCCGCGGACCTTCGGGAAGGCGAGCAGCATCTGCTTCAACCCCTTGAGGCGAAGCTTGTTGCGGCCACCCGAACGCGCGCGCTGGCCCTTGGTGCCGCGACCTGCGGTCGTCCCGCGGCCCGAACCGTTCCCACGGCCCACGCGGAAGGCTTTTTCACGCGCGCCGTCTTGCGGGGCGAGCGTGTGCATCATGAGAGACATAGGACAGGATTAGGCAGCGGTGCGCGTGCCCTGCGCCGCCTCTTCGGACGTCTTCTTGCCCGCGGGGGCACGAAGCATCTTGAGGGCGAGCATGGTCGCTTTCACGTTGTTAGACTTATTGCTGGAACCAAGCATCTTGGAGACGATGTTCTGCACCCCGGCGAGCTCGAGGACCGGGCGGATCGCGCCACCGGACTTGACGCCCGTCCCTTTCGGGGCCGGCTTCAGGAGGACGCGCGCCGCGCGGAACTTGGCTTCGACCGCGTGCGGGATCGTGCCGTTGATGAGGGGGACCGTGACCAGGGCCTTACGGGCCTGGGCCGTGGACTTGGCCGTCGCACCCGCGACGTCCACGCCCTTGGCGAGCCCGAAGCCGACGCGGCCCTTCTGGTTGCCGATGACGGACAGGACGCGGAAGCGCATGCGCTTGCCGCCCTTGGTGACACGCGTGACGCGAGCGACCTCGAGGTTCTTCTCGATGTAGTCGGCTTCGGCCGGCACGTCGCCGTCGCGGCGGGGACCGCGGCCATCACGGCCACGACCACCCATGCC
>CAZIMD010000016.1:11603-22983 GCA_964540365.1 uncultured Gammaproteobacteria bacterium | reverse complement strand
AGGGACGCGCTTGTCGCTTAACCAACCGATGGTTGCTGTTCGGAGTTCGCGTTCGGCTAGACGACGCAGGCCCCATATGAATATAAACGCACCTCCGCATGCCCATGATCGGATGTCGCGTACGAGCGCTCTCGCAGGCGATGTGTTTCATGGCGGGAACCTGGTTATCGCCACCATGCGCGGCGAGGAACGTGTCGGCAGTCTTCTTGTTGAGCTACGGTGCGATGCTCTCAGGGCTCCCAATGGATGAGGCATCCCCCTGCGGCCCATGCCTCCATAGCGAAAAGAGATGGCTCTAGACCGGCGCCTCCTCTGCCGGAATAGGGATCATGCCGATAAAGCATGGGCAATTAAGTAAAAACATGACCTATAAAATCTTGAGACGTTTTTTTCCGATGGGCGTGAGCGATGAACACTCGTTTAAGGATGGCCGTCCGCCGGAGTGGAAGCCGGTTCGCGCCAAGACGACCTGGTTTGAAGGGCGATGCGCGCCCACGAACGGGAATGACGGTGGCGGCAGATGCGCGCCCGAATGAAAAAACGCTCCGAGAAGAGCGTCTGTCGCGCCGATCGGTCCGTCACCCCTGCCGCACGATCACCGGCCGGCCGTCGGGATCGGTGGTCATTCGAACCGTCGCATTCGGGTCGAGGCCCCTCTCGATGAGGAGCATGGCGTCATGGAACTTCGCCTGTTGCAGCCGCCGGTTGGCCTCTTCGAACGTGTCGGCGATCTTGAGCGCGAACGCCTCGGGTTGTCCGTGAAGCGGCTCACCCGTCGGCGCGCTCGGTTCCGCGCAGAACTCGATCCAGGTCCCGTCGTCGAGCAGCAGGTTGCGCCCGAACAGCCTCATCGCCCGACGCGGGACGAGGGCCCGGTAGAAATCGTTGGTTCGGTCCGGATCCCGACAGGCGAGGTCCTTCCACCGCTTGTGAACGCAGACGGCTTGGCCGTCCGGGTCGGGGATCGATCCGTATCCGAGCGTGCCCAGGCTTTCCCCGGGGCAGCTTCCCTCGTCGCAGGTGTAGAGGAAGAAGGTGTAGATCGTCTGTTCCGGGTTGGGAAGGGGCAGCCGGAGGAAGGACGCTGGCATCCCGTCGGCCTCGATGGGCTCGTCGGGCTTGGGATGCACGATCGCGTCCTTGTCCTGCTGAAGGCGGAAGAGACGTTCGGTCCCGTCGGCCAGCCGCACGAGCGCGAGGTGCGCTCGCGCGCTGATGCGCTTCCAGGACGGCCGCGTTTCAGACGCGGCCATCAGGAGGGCGTCGTAGAACCGGAATGACCGTGAAATGTCGGAGCAGTAGACGGTCTGCAGCGTGATGGCTGCGGCGTGATCCTGTGAATTGTCGGGCATTTTCATGGCGGACCTCCAGTGCGCGATCCTACCGCTTTTTCAGGGTTTTGTCAAGTCCCCCCACGCGGGGATGTTGACAAGATGCTAGATATTTGCGAGAATCCGGTGTCGATCACCCTAATTTCCAGGAGGTCCCCATGACGTTCCGTTTCGCCGATGCCTTCCGCGACTGGGAGGGAGGCCGCAAGGCGCTCGTCGTCCCGCGTTCCCAGGTGGGCCGGGCGCTCGATCCGCTCGCACGGGCGAAGGCCTTCTTCGCCCTCGTTCCTCCCGTGTACGAGAACGTCCGCGACACGCACGACGAGGCGACGACCGCCGCCTGGCCGTGCCTGGTGGTTCGTCCCTGGCTCGTGACCTACGGGTGCCCGCCATTCGATCAGCTGCCCGCCCTCTGGAAGGAGCACGGCTACCGCCCGCTGACCTTCCACGAGGCCCTCGACTACGCCGAGGCCCACCTCTCCGCCCGGAAGCGCGGTCTCCGCCATCTCCCGGTCGAGTTCTTCCTCGCCGGGATCGAGGCGGCCCTTGTGCCCTCGGGACAGGGGGAGGGGCGCCCCGTTGTCCTGCGCTTCTACGAGACCGACGCAGGCTACAGTCTCCTCTGTGAGGACAGGGAGTGGGTCTACTCGATGGATGGCGCCGCCTTCCTCCTCACGCCTCTCAACGCCCGTCCGGACGAGCTCACCCCGCCCGAAGACAACTGGCCCGCCGACGAGCCCTACCACCTGGCCGTCCCGCGCGCCTGGGACCCGACCCTCGGTCCCGACCCCTACGCCGAGCCCTGATCTCGGTGTTTTCATTGACAGTTGGGGAAGAATGTGCGACATTCGCAAAGCTCAGCATCCCGAAGGACGGGGCGCTCGATGCGTGGAAAGGGATCGGTCCCCGTGTTCGATCGTGCTCTCTATGAGCGCCTGTGCCAGCGTGTTCGCGATGGCCGCCTGCCGCCCGACTACGGTGGGGCCTGCTTCTCCGAGATTCCGGGTGCGGTCCGGCACCTGCTGCGGCTCCAGGACGATTCGCCGCTCGCGGACATCATGGCGGGTGCGGGCGTCACGCCGCGCGGAACGGAAAAGGTCATCGTCCTCCTGCTCGACGGGTTCGGCTACCGCCAGTGGGAGAAGAACGTCGATCGGCACGCCTTTCTCGGGCGGATCGCCGAACGGGGGACCGTTGCCCCGCTGAGCTCGGTCTTCCCGGCGACGACCGCCGCGGCCCTCACCACCATCCATACGGGCCTCACGCCGCAAGAGCACGGCCTCCTCGAATGGATGGTCTACGACAGCGACCTCGACCGCAACATCTACACCCTGCCGTTCACCGAGATCGTCACGCAGGAGTCGCTGGTGGGGAAGGTGGATCCGGACCTCCTCTTCGACGGCGAGACCGTCTACGAGCGTCTTGGTGCGGCCGGCGTCCCCTCGTACACGTTCACGAACGCCTCGATCGCACACTCCCCGTACGCCAAGCGGCTGATGCGGGGGAGTACGCCGGTGCCATACAAGACCGCGTCGGATCTCGTGGTCAACCTGCGGCGGCATCTCGCGCTCTCCAACCGTGGTCCCGCGTACTTCTACGTCTACTGGGACCTGATCGACTCGATCTCGCACCTGTACGGACCGGACAGCGAGCAGTACCTCGCCGAGCTCGACAGCTTCTTTCATCTCCTGCGGACGCAGCTGATGGAAGCGCTCCCGGCCGAGTCGGCCCGCGGCGTATCGCTCCTCGTGACGGCCGACCACGGGCACATCCGCATCCGGCCGGGGGAGACCATCTTCCTCAACGATTTTCCGGCGGTCACCAGGCATTTCCGGCGCGCCGCCAACGGCCAGCCGATCCTGCCCTGGGGGAGCGCCCGCGACTGCTTCCTGGCCATCGAGCCGGACAAGATCGACGAAGTCCACCATCTTCTCGAGCGGCTCCTTGCGGGACGGGCGACGGTCCTCCGTTCGGAAGCCGCCATCCGCAATGGGCTCTTCGGCCGCCACCGTCCCCACCAACGCTTCCGGGTGCGGGCTGGCGACCTGATCATCCTGCCGCACGACACCCAGACGGTGTGGTACCAGCACGAGCCCGGTCCGCGGAAGTTCACCAAGCTCGGCCACCACGGCGGCCTCACCCCTGACGAGACCCTGGTCCCGTTCGGGTGCATCCGGCTGGCAGACCTGGTGGCGAAGTGAGGCCTGGCCAGGCGACTCGAACGATCGAGTCACCTGGCCGTTTTTTTGTGCCAAGAAAAAGGCGGTGATGATGCGACAAAAAAACCGCCGGACCGAGCTCGCTCGGCGGCGGGTCAGCCGCGCTTGGGGCGGATGTGGAACTCGTACTCGTTGTCGTGCATGGGGACGTCGACGCTGACGAAGAAGGTCTCCAGGTCGTTCCGGTCGCACCATTCGAGCACGAGACGTGCCCGGCCGGCCAGGTCTTCCGGACGCAGGACCCGGTTCTCCTTGCGAAGCCGAGCGTACAGGTTGTCCACGCGGTCCTTGTCGGTGCCGGGGACGTCGCTTGCAGCGACCCAGCCGAAGACGCGCGCCGACGACTCCTTCTTGGCGCGTGCGGCGGCGATCCGGTCGGGGATCGACTTGATGATCTCCGCCGCCTCTTTGGCGGGGCCCTCCCCGCTTGCCGCCTTCTTGCGCGCTTCCTCCGCCTTGAGCTCCTGTGCCCACTCTTTGCCAATGCTCATGGGATCCTCCTTGCGGCGCAGACCGTAGCAGGGGACGGCGAGGCCGTCAATGGTGTCAGCAGCCCGCGCTTGTTTGCCTGGGCCGTATTCGGTAGGCTTTTCGCATGACCGACTGCCTCGTTTGTACCCGTCTGGCCGAGATCCGGGCCGGAACGAACCCGTTCCTCATCGCGGAATTTGAAACGGGCTATGTCGTCTTAGGTGATTGTCAATATTTTAAAGGGTATACGCTGTTTCTCGCGAAGGATCACCTGACGGAGCTGCATCATTTGCCTTCCGAACGGCGCTGGCTGTTCCTGAAGGAAATGTCGCTTGTTGCGGAGGCGGTACATGCGGCGATCCGGCCGGCGAAGATGAACTACGAGCTCCTCGGCAACAGCGAATCGCATCTGCATTGGCACCTCTTCCCGCGCGCGAAGGATGAGCTCGCGGCCCATAAGGGGCCGATCTGGTGGGTCCCGGCGGCCGAACGGAATGCGGATGCGGCACGTCCCAGCGAGGAGGAACGCGCGTCACTCGTCGCTCAGGTGCGAACGGCCCTCGAACGCGTCTGTCGGGACCAGGGATACCCATTTGTTCTGGAAGAGGGGCGATTCCGAGCGGGGAAGCCATAGGCCTTCGGCGTACCCCCTCAACATCGATTGCGACACGGGTTTTTTTGCTTGCCTAGCGGCTACGCTTAGGAATGTAACGAATTTTTACAGATCCGGCCTTCCACCCGTGACAAATTCTGGAAATGTGCTAGGGTGCCGGCACGGGCCAGCATTTTCCAGGCCCATCCTCCCAAGCGGGAGGGATCTCAAGACGGAAGGAGTCCATCATGGACGAGACGCAAACGTACGACGTGGTCCTGGTCGGTGGCGGGGTGACGGGCACGGCCCTCCTCTATGTCCTTTCGCGCTTCACCAACGCGCGGCGGATCCTGCTGATCGAGCGGCGCATCGGGGTCGCCATGGTCAACTCGCGGACCGACAGCAACTCGCAGACGATGCACTCGGGCGAGATCGAGACGAACTTCACCCTGGCCAAGGCGCTGCGCGTCCGGGCCGGGGCCGACCTGCTCGCGTCCTACATCGAGCGGCATGCGCCCGACGTGTGCCTCCGCCTGCCCAAGATGGTGATCGGGGTGGGGGACGAGGAGACGGCGGGCCTGGTCCAGCGCTACGACGCGTTCCGTGCGCACTTCCCGCACCTGCAGCTGCTCGGCCGCGAGGCGATCGCCGAGGTCGAGCCGCGTGTCGTCGAAGGGCGCGATCCGGCGGTGCCGCTCAACGCCCTCTATTCGGACCACGGCTACGCGGTCGACTACCGTCGCCTCTCCGAGTCGTTCCTGACCGAGGCCAACCGCACCGGGCGCGTTGAGGCCGTCTTTGACCGCGAGGTCCTGGAGGTGTCGCGCGAAGGCGGTGGGTTCCGGGTCGAGACGTCCAACGGGACGGTCACGGCCAAGGCGGTCGTCGTCGCGGCCGGGTTGAGCAGCCTGCTCTTCGCCCACGCCCTCGGGGTGGGGAAGGAGTACGCGCTCCTGCCGGTCGCCGGCAGCTTCTACCGCTGCGGGAAGGTCCTGAACGGCAAGGTCTACACGGTGCAGCTGCCCGGCATCCCCTTCGCGGCGGTGCATGGCGATCCGGCCGTGTACGACCGTGACGAGACGCGCTTCGGGCCGACGGCCAAGCCCCTGCCGCTCATCGAGCGCGACCACTGGCGCACCTTCCTCGACTATCTGCGGACGGGTTCCCTCACGCCTACCGGCGTCTGGGCTGTGCTGCGGGTGCTCATGACCCGCCAGTTCCTCCCGTTCGCGGTCAAGAACGTCCTCTACGACGTGCCCTGGGTCGGCAAGCGCGCGTTTCTCGCGAGCGCTCGCAAGATCGTGCCGACGCTCCAGGCCAAGGACCTGCGGCTCGACCGCGGCGCCGGCGGCTTGCGCGGCCAGCTTGTCGACATCAACACCGGCACCTTCCCCGCGAACAGCGAGAAGATGGTGGGGGACGGGATCATCTTCAACATGGCCCCGTCGCCGGGCGCGTCGTTCTGCCTCGGGAACGCGGTGAGCGACACGCGGACCCTGGCCACGTTCCTCGGGGGTGCGTTCCGCTTCGACGAGGCGGCCATGCGGGCCGACCTCCTGGCGCAGGCGTCTCCCGCCGTCGCTGCCGCGCTCTGAGCGCGCCCGTTCCCTCGTCGGCCTGATCCGACCGAAGGCGCCTGCTTTCGCAGCCCTTCTTTTTTCTACGGCCGGCCTGTTGCCGGTCTGGGGCCCCTTTGCCCCTGCTCCTTCCCATCGACGGAGGTTCGCTATGAACGTATCCACGACCGAACTCGCGCGCGTTTGGTACGAGCGCTTCTCCCGCAACGCCGAAGACCTCTACCCTGGCCGCTACACGCCCGATTTCTGCCGCGAGCTCGCCGAGCTCGCGCAGGAGGTCAAGGCCCTCGCGGCCGCCAAGGGCTCTCTCATCGCCGCCCACTACTACCAGTACCCCGAGCTGCAGGAGATCGCCGACCTCGTCGGCGACTCGCTCAAGCTCGCGCTCGGGGTGCGCGACGCCAAGGCGACGCGCGTCGACTTCTCGAGCGTGCACTTCATGGGCGCCACGGCCAAGATCCTGCTTGGCGACACGGCCCGCGTGTTCGTGCAGGGGACGCCCGACGTGCACGGCTGCTCGCTCGTGAGCGGCACCGACCACCGCTGGATCGAACGCTGGAAGCAGCGCCATCCCGACGGCGTCTGCGTCACCTACGTCAACAGCGACCTCCGCACGAAGGCGCTCAGCGACTACATCTCGACCTCGCGCAACACCGCCGCCGTGATCGCCCGCGCCGCCAAGGAACACGCGGGACCGATCCTGGTCCTGCCCGACAAGTTCCTGGGCTATGTGATGCGGACCAAGGCCGTGCGCGAGTACGGCGTCGATCCCGATCGCGTCGAGATCTACAAGGAACGGTACGGCGGCTTCAACGCCTGCTGCTACGTCCACGAGCGCATCGGCGACGATGCTCCCGAGCGCGCCCTCGAGGCCCATGACGACGCCGAGCTGCTGTTGCATCCCGAATGCGGCTGCGCCTCGTCGTGTCTTCTCAAACTCGATCAGGGGATCCTGCCCAAGGATCGCGTGTACTACCTCTCCACCGAGGGGATGCTCGAACGCGTGCGCCAGAGCCCGGCCAAGACGTTCGTCGTCGGCACCGAGCTCGGCATGGTCTACCGCCTGCGCCTCGCGATGCCGGGCCGCACGTTCGTGCCCGTCTCGTCCCGTGCGGTCTGCGACTTCATGAAGCAGAACACGCTCGCGAAGCTGCGCGACAGCCTCCGCGACGACCGCTACGAGATCGTCCTCGATGACCGCGCCGACCCGCTCGCCGAGACGGTTGACGGAGACGTGATCCGCCTCCACCGCGCCACGGCCGACCGCGCACGGATCGCGGTCGAGCGCATGCTTACCACGTTCTGAAAGGTCCAAGAAGGGATCGCCGCCATGAAGTTCTGCCCGCAATCTGGCCACCCGTTTCCTGACACGACGACGTGGCCCAAGACCTGTCCCGCATGCGGTCACCAGGTGTGGGACAACCCCAAGCCGGTCGCCATCACCCTCTGCGCGTTCGCAGATCGCCTGGTGCTCATCCAGCGCCGGTCGAACCTCGCCGATCATGGCAAGTGGGCGTTGCCGGGTGGGTATGTGAATCCGAACGAAGATCCCGAGATCGCCGCGGCCCGCGAGCTTCGTGAAGAGACGGAGTGCCTCGATCCCGTCACGGGCGCCCTCGCGCATTCGGGCATCGAGCTGCCGCCGGACGCGTTCACGGAGTTCAAGACGATCGGGCGTCCGCACCGCAACCAGATCCTTCTCTTCTATCTCGCACAGGGTCCCCGCGTCGAAGAGGTCGTCGAGCGCTGGTGGCGGGAGAGCGAGCCCCTCCGCCGGGCCCATCCCGTCGACGCGCCCTGGAACCACGAGGTCCTCGCGGTCGACCGCTACGATCCCGCCCAGCCCGCGCACCTCGAGATCGCCTTCGAGACCCACCAGCAGATGATCGAGCGCTGGCTCGCAAGGCACACGGGTTAAGACGGTTTTCCTACCGATCCCTGGATCGGTTTTTTCTTGCGCGGATTCGTCATCCTGCGGAAGCGCATCTGTCGAAGGGGGAGCCGAGAAAAAACGGTCACCCTGGATGGGTGACCGTTACCGTTCGTTTCGAATCGCGAGAAAAAACATTCCCCAACCACGTGGGCTTGGGGAATGCGGAGCGGCTAGCGCTTCTTGGCGGCCTTCTTGGCCGGCTTGCGCTTGGCGGCGACCTTCTTCTTCGGAGCGGCCTTCTTCTTCGCGGCCTTCTTCTTTGCTGCCATATGGAAAGGGAAAGAGCTACGTCCCGCTAAGGTACGGAATCGATGTTCGCGTGCATGCGACCATGCGCTGCGATCATGTGATCAGTATAGCACACATATAGGGGTGTCAAGAAGATTGTTGCGTGCAACTGTGGATGAATTTTTTTTTGCGCGCGAAAAAATATTTTCTGATCGACGCATGCGACGATCGTGAGCATGTTTTTTTGTTTGCGAAAAAAATGCGCGAAGAAAAAATCCTCAGCGCGTCGCTAAGGATCGAAGGTGATGAGGCCCGAGCGTGAGAGCCGTGCCATACGGATCGCCGAGCGATCACCGAAGAACGGTTCGAGCTGTGCTCCGGTGAGATGCCCTTGACGCGCCAGCTCGAGAGACGCCCGCACGAGCTGATCACGGCGGCGATCGATGAGCTGGCAGCCGATGTCGTACCCCTGGTTGAGGATGGAACGCTCCGCTTCGGCGAGCGGTGCGCGGAACGCGTTGCTGAGGTCGGTTTTCCGTCGAGGTGCCGGTTTCCACGGCGTACGCGTTTGCGGAAAAGCGGCGAGGAGCTTGCAGCAGGTCTGCTTCGCCTCCGTCAGATCCGATTGCACCCGACCAGACCGAAACCTTCCCAGGAGAACCGCTTCTGCCGCGATACCGCCGAGGCTGTAGGCGATCTCCGCCCACAGAAGCGCCTCCGTCTCTTTCTTGGGGCCGGAGAGCACGCACTCACCGCTCTTTTCGCCGATCTGGACATGCTTGATGGAGTTCATCTCGGCGATGTGCCAACCGACCCAGGCGTGCCCGATCTCGTGGCAGGCGAACTCCCACCGGTGATGCTGTTCGGGCGCCACGATGCGCGGACCCGCTTCGGTAACGGGATTGGTTGGGAGTGCCTGATCGAGATGCGCCTCGACCCGATCGAGCTGGGATGATAGCCATTCGTAGGCACGTTCGATTCGTCCCATTTTTTGCTCCTGAAGGTGAAAAGCGACGACACGATAGCAGGAAAAGAGGCATCCGTCAATGCTTACGCTTGTCCGAGACGCACACGGGCACTTTTCGTGTACCATTGACAATATGCTCGTCTTCTGCCTATACTGCCTCACCTCTTCCGCAACGTCGGGGGAGGGCCATTTCCAAGGCTGAAAGGACGGATCCCATGTCTGACCGACGCAAGCTCCAGAATCCGTGTCCCGAGTACCTCGTCCGTGTCGGGTGTTTCGACGCCTTCGCGGCCGGGGTCGAGAACCTTCGTGGGGACGACGCGGCGCTCTATGCGCAGGCCGCCCGTCTCGACCCCGCCGTCGGCTACCTGTGGCACCCGTTCCACAGCGTCCCCAAGATCGACAAGGAGACCGGGCGCCGGATCCGCGGCCCGCTTTCGCCCGGCATGTACACCGACGACACCGAGCGCCTCATCGCCAACGCGCGCGTCCTGCTCGAGATCGGGCCGGAATACGCGACGCCGCTCAGCTTCGCCACGGCCTACCTCGACGAGTTCCGCTTCGGCGGCAAGCGCCCGGGGTACGCGAGCCGTTACCAGGCCTTCCTCGAGACCGTCAAGACCGCCCAGCAGTTCGTCGCCGAGATGAGGCCCAACTCCTGCCGGAACGGGGCCTGCATGGGGGTCGGCATCCTCGGGATCCTCCCCGAGATCGAGGGCGTCCTCCGCCTCGCCGCCATGCAGGCGAGCGTGACCCACAACACGCGCTGCGGCCTGTTCACGGCCCGCGCGGTCGCCCTCGCCGCGCACTACGCGTTCTATTACCCTCGTGAGGAACGCCACCAGCTGCGCGCCTACCTGCTCGACCACCGTGAACTCCTCTGGCAGCCCTCCGAGGGCGAGATCGACTGCGGTCACGGGGATCTCTTCGAGCCGGTCCTCACCACGCCCTGGGACGACCGGCAGGGCGTCTGGGAAGGGGAGGGGCAGCCCCCCATCGGGCTTTCCACGGTCCAGGCCGCCCTCAGCCTCGCCGTCCCCGCGGATCCGGCGCACGACTCGATGCTCGCGGCCCTGCGCCGCCTCCTCCTCATGGGTGGCGACACCGACTCGGTCGCCGCCGTGGTCGCCGCCATCATGGCGCCCTGGCATCGTGCCGAGCGGTTCCCCGATTTCCTGGAGCGTGATCTCGAGCTCGGAAATCCCGATACGGGCCCCGCCCGCCTGCGCCGGTTGGGCGGCGACCTGGTCCGCCGGTTTGTCTGAAAACGCCCCCACGTCTCGTGTGGGGCTCTTTTTTATTGTAGAACAAGCCTTTTTTTATCGATTGACAAAAAGGGCATTTCCTGGTATTATGGAAGTGGATAAGAACGTGCGCAGTCCTTCCAAGTCGGGAAGCGGCGTAACGCAAACGAGTATCCGTTTAAGTTCATTTCCGAAGAGTTACTCTTCGCTTCCACACATGGCAGTCAAACTGTTTGTTGGCGGAATCCCGTACCGCATGACCGCGGACGAGCTTCGCGCCACGTTCTCGCAGGCCGGTGAAGTCACCGATGTCTTTATTCCGATGGACCGCATGACCGGTCGCCCCCGTGGTTTCGCCTTCGTTGAGATGGCGACCCAGGAAGGCGCCGACAAGGCCATCGAGATGTTCCACGACCAGGAGGTCGGTGGTCGCCGCATCGCGGTGAACATCGCTCGTCCGCTCGAGGAGCGTCCGCCGCGCGCCCCGCGCCCGCAGATGTAATCTGCCAAAGCCACTCCCTCCGGGGAGTGGCTTTGTTTTTCCCGCGCAACAGGCGAAGAGACAAGCGAAACGCCGCTCGTTAGGCGGCGTTTTGTTATTTCAACGCGTCCCGTAGCGCCTCTTCGGCTTTTTTCGGATCCACCCGCCCTTCCGTCGCACGCATCACCTGTCCCACGAACCATTTTAGGACCGGTTCCTTGCCGGCGCGGACCTGATCGGCCTGGGCTGGGTTGGCGGCGATGACGTCCGCGACCGTTTTCTTGAGGGTCTCTTCATCGCCTGATTGGCTGAGCGCATGCTCCTCGAGGAGGTGAGA
>CAZIMD010000016.1:0-11503 GCA_964540365.1 uncultured Gammaproteobacteria bacterium | reverse complement strand
TGAGGGTCTCTTCATCGCCTGATTGGCTGAGCGCATGCTCCTCGAGGAGGTGAGAGGGGTCGGCGCCCGTTTCGACCATGAGCTGCAAGAGCTTTTGCGCGTTCGTGCTGTTCACGGTCCCTTCGCGGACGATCTGCAGGAATTCGGCCATGTTCTCGGCGTCGAGGCGGGCATCCTGGAGGGCGAGGTTGCGTTCGCTGAGGATCGGCGCGAGCTTGTTGAGGAGCCAGTTGCTGAGGAGCTTGGCCATGGCTTGCTTGTGGCGTTCCATCAGCTCGCCGGCAGAGGCTTCGCTTGTGTCGCGGGCTTCCATCCAGCCGCCGAGTTCGCCCAAGACCTGTTCGGCGAAGGCGGTCCAGCCGCGTTCGATGAGGAGGGAGGCGTCTTCATGCGTAAACCCGTACTCATCCACGAGCCGGGCGCGGGTTTCGGCGGGGAGTTCGGGGAGGCGGGCGCGTTCTTGTTCGCGGATGGCGGCGAGTTCGACGGTCGGGAGGTCTGGTTCGGGGAAATAGCGGTAGTCCGCGCTCGTCTCTTTGGTGCGCTGCGAGACGGTCTCCTCGCGCACGTCATCCCAGCCGCGCGTTTCGGGAATCGCTTTGCCGCCTTCGTTGTACAGGGCGCTTTGGCGTTGGATCTCGAATTGGAGGGCCCGTTCCACCGAGCGGAACGAGTTCATGTTCTTGATCTCGACCTTCGGGTTGAATTCGGGCTGGAGCGCATGCCCTTCGTCGTCGATGGGGAGGAGGGAGATGTTGGCATCGCAGCGCATGTAGCCCTTTTCCATGTCCGCGTCGGAGGCCTGGATGGCACGGAGGAGGGCCTGCAGCTCTTGGAGGAAGGCCTTTGCCTCTTGCGGCGAGCGGAGGTCTGGATCGGTGACGATCTCCAAAAGGGGCGCGCCGGCGCGGTTCAGGTCGACGAGGGTGGCGCCGGATTGAGGGTCATGGATGTTTTTGGCGGCGTCTTCCTCAAGGTGCGCGCGCGTGATGCCGACCGTGCGGATCCCATCTTTGGCGAGGGCGGAGGGGATCGAGAGGGCCCCGCCTTCGACGATGGGCTCGTCGAACTGGGTGATCTGGTAGCCCTTGGGGAGGTCGGGATAGAAATAGTTCTTGCGGTCGAACGAGGCGCGGTCGCGGACGGTGCCGTTGAGGGCGAGGCCGACGCGGACACCGAGGCGGATGGCCTGCTCGTTCACGACCGGCAAGGCGCCGGGTTGGCCGCTGCAGGTGGGGCAGATGGCGCTGTTGGCAGGCGCGGTCTCAGGAACGGACGGGCAACGGCAAAACATCTTCGTGGCCGTCTTGAGGCGCACGTGGATCTCCAGGCCGATGATCGGGATGTAGCGGTTCATGCACCAATCCTAGCAAGCGGCCTGGGAAACGGCTAGGGAAAAAGGACCGAGAAACACGAAACCAGCCGGACGGAAGGCGCGGCTGGTTTTTGGTCGCGTGTACCTTTTTTAAGCGGTTTTTTCTTCTTTGGCCGGAGCGTAGGTATCGCGCAAGGAGGTGTAGAGGACGCCTTGGGCGATCGCGAGGAACGGGGCGGTGAAGCTTGTCAGGAGGCTGTCGCGGAGTTGGCTGAGGCTGAACCCGCGCAAGGTATCGACCGTGATGTTGCCATCGATGAGGAGGCTGCGGGAGAGGCGGGCCACCTCGCCCGTCATGGCGCCGCCAAAAAGCAGGTCGAGAATGAGGGAGAGGATCATGAGGATCAAGAACGAGAGCGCGAGGAAGCTGAAGCCGGCGACGAGCATCCGTCCCACGACCGGCCACCAACGGCCACGGATCAGGGCGTGCGAGCCGTAGAGCGCTTCCAGGCCGCGCTTGTTTTCGGCCACGAGGACATAGGGCGCCAGGCTAAGCGAGACGGCGAGCCAGATTCCAGGCAGGACAAACGCGACCCCGCCCGCAAGGACCGCCAGGATGCAAAGAAGGTTGACGACGAAAAGCGGAACGAACAGGTTCCAGCCGATGTGGGGGTGGGTGGCCAGGTAGCCCTCTTCCTTCGGGTCATGGGCGAGCGTCAGCTTGATGAGCCGAACCGTCACCCACGTCGAGATGACGAGGCTCAAGATGCCAATGAGGACTTGGTTGAACATCCAAACGGTTTTCAATGCGAGATGCGCTCGAGAAGATGTGAGTGCAAAAAGCAGCGCAACCTGCAGCAGTTCCGGGATAAGGAGCCAGAGCGAGACTTCCAAGAAGCGGCCGAGATGTTGCGTGTACCGCTGCCAGGACAGCCCGATGAACCGGCGAACGGGAAGGAGGGGGAGCATACCGGCCCATGATACCAAAGATGCGCGTGCAAAAAAACGACCTCCCTTAGGAGGAGGTCGTTTGGGCGTGTGCCGGCAAGGTCGGGAGTTGACGAACCGCTTCGTAGAGGCGGATCGAGAAGAAGACCGCGGTCGGCGTGAACACGAAACTTGTCAGGACGGCGTTCACGAGCGAGGTGAGGAGGCCGCCGACCATCCCATCGCCGACGATGGCGGTGAGGATGCTCATGACGATGCCCATGACGAAGCTCGCGAGGAGATAGACGAGGAAGAACACGAAGAGGACGCCGAGAATCTTCCAGAAGCGACCGTCGGTGAGTTTCCACGAGGCCTTGAGGGCTTCGATGCCGCGCTTGCCTTGGTCGAGGAAAGAAATGCCGCTAAATTGGAGACGGAGGCCGAGATAGATGCCAACCACGATCGCGGCAATAAAACCAAAGATGCCGAGGAAGCCCATACCGACGTTAAAGCCGCGGGCATCGAGGGCGGATTCGGAGAAATTGGTTCTCAAGAGGGCGAAGAGGCTGCTGCCAGCGGTGATGAGGAGCAGGACGAGTGGGAGCGCACCGGTTGCGAGCCCCTGGATGATGGCTACCCACGTGGCACCAGGGACTTTTTGGAGGCTGGTCTTGGGATCGACCAGACCCGTTTCTTTGCGAACGATCTTGAGGCCTTGGAGGGTGTAGTGGGCGCCGTACCAGATGGCCAGCGCGAGGGCGGCGATCCCAGCCACGAGACCAAGGAGGGCGGCCACGCCGATCTTGGCGAGGCTGCTGTCAGTCGCGCCGCTGAGGGCTAGATAGCCGATCGGGGCCAGGACAAGCGGGAGGAGGGCGTACGAGCCGAGGGCGCCGATGAGGTTCAGCTTCCAGAGGGCTTTCGCGTTATCCAAGGTGTCCTGGATCGCCGGACGGACGATGGACCAGGCTTTGGGGAAGGGTTGCATATGGCATCCATGGTAGCACCCGCGCCAGGGGGTCACAAGATGAGGAGGTGTATAAAAAAATCCCTAAAACTAGGGAAATTACAGGGTCCCTTCCAGGATCCGGATGATCGCCTTCACGATTCCTTCCGGCGTCTGGGCGGCGTCGATGACGTGGACGGAGGTGCCCTGGTCCTCGAAGGGCTTGTGCAGCTCCCGGGCCAGGTACATGCCACGCACGCGCTGCTGGAGAACGAGATCACCCTCGAAACGGTCCGGGCCCTCGCGACCGGCGAGACGCTCCTGGGCCACCAGGGGATCCAGGTCGAGGATGATCAGGTCGCGCGGGGCGTGGTTCAGCTCGAGCTGGTTGCCCTCGAGGGCGAGGATGGTGTCGATGGCGTGGGCCAGCGATTCGCACCCCTGGAGGCGCGGGGCCTGGTAGGCCAGGGACGAGGCGAGGCCGCGGCTCATGATGATCCAGTGGTTCGCGTTTGCTGCGAGGAAGTGGAGGAGGAGCTCCCGGTAGAGCCGCGCCCGGTCTTCGGCATAGAGCCGGGCCTCATCCATCACGGTGTAGGGACGACCGGAGTGCAGCAGCCCATCCTTGCCCCGGATGGCGGTGCCGGTGGGCGGGGAGTGGGTGGGCTCGCTCGCGATCAGGACCCGGGCGGGGCTGATCTCTTCGAGCGTGGGGAGCCGGCAATAGGCCTGCTCGAAGACGGTCACGTCGAACGGCTCGTCCGCCCCGAGGCGATCGCAGAGGAAACGGGCGATGCGCGCGATGACGGTGGACTTGCCGGCCCCGTCACCTCCTTCGATCACGATGATGCGTTCTACGGGCATGATTCGACCTCCTTCGGTCGGGCGTAGGTGACGAAGCGGAAGCCGCCGGAGTGCGGCTCGCTCGCGGTGAGGTGCCAGTCATCGTAGGCGGGGAAGAAAGCGTCCCCTTCGATGGTCGCGTCGATCTCGGTGAGCTCGAGGCGGGTCGCGAGGGGGATGGCCTGACGATAGATCTCCGCGCCGCCGATGATGAAGACGCGGGGGGCGCGGTCGTGCGCGAGGCGTTCGAGCGCCGTTTCCAGTGCCCCGAAGACGTCCGCGCCCTCGATCGCCGTGACGGATCGTGCCAGGACGACGTTCCTTCGTCCAGGGAGGGGGCGGAAGCGGGTGGGGAGGGATTGCCAGGTCCGGTGGCCCATCAGGACGGGATGCCCCCAGGTGAGGGCCCGGAAATGGGCCAAGTCGTCGGGGTGGGACCAGGTGAGCCCGCCGTTGCGACCGATGCACCGGTTTTTTGCGACGGCGGCGATGAGGGTGAGTTCCATGGCGGTGTTGCCTCGTATGAAGAAGGGCCAGGCCGCACCGGAGGGGTGTGGACTGGCCGTGGGGTCAGATGCCGTCGCCCGTCTTCCGGTCGATGATCGTCTGTTCGCCACGTTTCAGGTAGAAGCGGTCCGGCGTGCGGTCGATCGTGACGGGGAAGGGAGGAAATTGTTCGGGCAGCTGGTCGGCGGCCGCGTGGATCTCCTGGCGGACCGTCGCGTGGACGTCGGCCTTCGAACGCAGTTCGAGGATGTACACGAACGGGCCCAGGGGGCCACGCAGCTCGTACGGGACGAGGGTCCCGAGCGCTCCGTAGGCCTGACGGAGGAAAGGGTCGCCCTCCAGCCGCTGCAGGCGCTTGCGCTGTTCCTGCAGGACCGCTTCGACGTGCGTCCGGAGGTCCGGGGTCAGCGCGTCGAGGTACCAGGAATGGATGTTCCCCAGCGGGTTGATGTGGGGAATCGGGATCCGGCAGGACCGGTGCCGGTGCAGGTCGCGGAACGACCCGTAGTCGATCTGGCCCGTGAGGGTCACCTCCGCGATGCTCGCCAGCTCGCCGATGATCTCGGCGCGCGACGGCCGCCTGCGGAGGAGATCGAGGAAGCCGTTGAAGCGATCGGTGTTGTCATCGCGGCGCCGCACCTCGAGCCGCGTCCTCTCGCTCCCGAGCACCTGATACGGCAGCTGCTGCTGGACCTCGCGGAGCCAGGCATCCGTCTCGGGGCGGCCCACGTGCGAGAAGCTGGCCGGGTAGCGCTGGGTGAGTAGCGTGAGCAGGTCGTTGGCCTGGGCCCGGACGAGCGGGTCAGGGTGCTGCCGCTGCTGGCGCAGGTGGTCGTTCGCCTGGCGCACGTTGGTGCTCCAGGAGTAGCTCGTCGAGCAGCCCACAGCCAGGAAGCCGCGGGCGACGTCGAAGGCCCGGGCGTTGATGGCGCGCGCGTGCTTCTTGCGTTCGGCCTCGGCGATCTTGGGGTCCCATCCGTCCTGGGCGACGAACGGGAAGGAGGCCGAAAGGGCCGCGCGCATGTCGGCGTTGACCCGCTCGTAGAGGGCGAGCCACGCGTCCTGGATCTCTGCGCCCAGGGCGTTCTCGAGCGGGTTCCAGCGGCGTCCGGCGCTCATGTTGAGGTAGCGCGTACTGCACTCCTGGCCGTTGTAGAGCGGGGAGTCCTGGATCTGCGTCGGCAGGTGGAGCGGAACGCCCTCGATGAAGAGCAGGACGTTGGCCAGGTCGCCGATCGACCGATGTCCATAGCCGACGTAGTAGTCCCGGAGGAGCTCGGCCGCCTTCGCGTCGCGCTCGTTTCCCCCGTTGACCGCGAGGTCCTCCTCGAAAGCCGCGAGGACCGCGTGCAGGCTCTCGTGCGCGGGCGGGTCGAGCCGCTCGAGCGCGCCCGCATCGTCGAACCCGAGCAGGCGGGCGAGGCGGAGGCGGGTCTCGGGCCGAAGGGCGGCCAGCCGCTGCTCGCCGGTGCGGCGTTCGCGTTCCGCCATCTCCCGCAGGCGCGTCTCGATGCTGAGCGGGCTGCGAGAATAGAGGGCCTGGAGCCAGGCGGCGGTTTCGGGCGGGGCGCCTTCGAGCAGGTAGATGTCCCAGGGCTGGGACGGACGTGCCAGCTTGAAGAGGCGGAGGTGCTGCGTGCGGACGACGATCTGTGCGCTCATGGGGTCTCCTTCGGTCCTGGGAATGGGCGGGTCAGGCGTGAGCCTCACGGAGTATGGGAACCGCGCAGGGCAGGGTCAATCGCAGGATGGGGATAGGTTTAAAAAAGAGCTTTTCTTAGCGAAGAAAAACTCTTTTGGCAATGCGTTCCATTAGGCGCCCGTCGTCCCGAATCCGCCTCTGGTCGGTCCGCTTGCCGCGCCCTCCTCCCAGACGGCGCGCAGGACCGGCAGAAACGCCCCTTGCGCGAGCCGCGTGCCTTTTGGAAGACGAATCTCCTTGTCCGTCGAGTTCCAATAGTTTACCTGGACCTCATCGGTCGGTCCGCAAAAGTCCTGGTCGATCACGCCGACGCTGTTGGCGAGCATGAGGCCAGTCTTGTCGAAGGCGGAGGAACGCGCGAACAGGAATAGCCCGTACCCTTCGGGAATGCGAAAAACGAGTCCCGTCCGTCCCTTGGCGGCGCTGTGGGCGGGGATGACCAGGTCTTCGACGAGCGGTAGGTCGAACGCCACGGCGCCGGTGGTCTTGTAGGCCGGCAGTTCGGCGTCCGGATGCACGCGCGTGATGCGAATCGGGGCGGAGATCATGTGCGAGGGGACAGGTGGAACGATTCCAGCAAGGCTTGTGCCGATTGAAGGAACTGCTCCCGCGTCCCGTTGTTGGAAAGGCGGTACTTGGCGCGATTCATGACGAAGGGGATCCCGCGTTCGGTCGGGGCCTGCTCGTCGTTCAGGAACTGCTCCCAGGTGAGGTTGGCTTCCGTGGCCTTCTCGCCACGTTTTTTCATGCGCTCGTACCGAAGCTCGGCATTTGCCTCGATGGCGATCAGGTGGAAGTGGGGGAGCGGCTCAAGCGCGACGACGTCTTCGGGGCGGCGGATCCCGTCGATCACCACGATCTCTTGCGGCGCGGCAAGGGCCGCCGTCTCGATGGCGTAGGAAAACACGTCCTCGCCGAACGATTCGCGGAGCGCGACCGATGCCTTGATGAAATTCTCACGCGTCTTCTCGATCGCCAACCGGTTCAGGATATCGCCAATCACGGCGCTAAAACGGAAGTATCCGGCCCCATATTGCTGCGTCAAAATGTCTGCCAAGGTTCCCTTTCCGCACCCCTGCAAGCCGACGAGCCCAAAGAGCAGTTTTGGCATATGGCGACTAGTGTAGGAACCAGGCGGTTGAGCGTCGAGGGGAGCGTCAAGGGGATCGCTGGGGAAGGATTCAGGTCTTGAACCATTTCGCGAGCCGCGGCCCTTCCTGCATCTGGTAGTTCGAATTCAGGTCCGATCCATAGTGCTTTTCGGGAGTCTCAAGCAGGCGTTCATACGTCATCAAACAGATCGGCTGGCCGTCGCGCAGGATGAACGGGTGGCTGTAGGCCTCGATCTCTAGGACGCCGATCGCGCCCCGTTTCGCATCCTCCGCGTGCCACCCAAACCCTGGATCAAAAAACCCCGCAAAATGGGAACGGAATTCACCTTTGCTGGCATCATACGCCATCATCTCCGCGGCGTGGGTTGGGGGAATCAGGATCTTCTCTTTTGTCGAGAAAATATAGAACTCGCCAGGATGGATGGAGCACGAAGCGTCGTCCGTGCGCGTGACCGGTTCGAAGAAGTCCGTTGCCGGATGTGTGAAGACGTGTGTATCCAAAACGTGCTCATGCCCCTTTTTCGCCCGCCAACCGATCTGCTCGTAGCTCGACAGGTCGATGGTCATCGTCACGCCTTTGCCGACGGTGTCCGGCCTGGCTACAAGCGGCTGGCCGTCCAGTTGACGTAGGAGCTGATGTTGGTCATAAGCTAGGCGGTGCTCGGTTCGGTTCAGGGCCGATTCCCCCGCGAACAGCCGCAATTGGTTGATACGATCCCCCGGATGCACGCGCACCGCGAACGACATGGGGATGAGCTCGACCCAGAGGGGTCCGTGATATCCTGCCGGTACCTCATCAAACGAGGAAACCCCGTCCGCGAGCAGACGCCCGCGCAGGTTGATCCGTCCCGAGGAACTCTTATTGCTGCTCCGGGCATGGAGAAGCTCGGGGAGCGCTAGGGATTCGTTTAACTTCACCAAATAGACCGACCCAGTCTTGAACGGTTCCGCCAAGTCATGTGTTTTGATTTTGTGTTTTTGGGCCATCGCTTCAACTGACTCTCCAGCAACCGGAAGGGCGGACCCGCGCACTTCAAAACAGATATCGCTCAAGGCCAAGTCCAGCGAAGAGGGCTGCAAATGCTCAACGCGTGTTCCAACAAGGTATCCCGCTTCCGCCGCCTGTTTCAGGAGTTGGTAGGGAAGGGCGCCGGTTTCGGGCATATGGAGGGGAGCGTATCAATTGGGTCGTTGCGTTGGCAACCTTGAGCGCTAACCCGTGAAGGAACCGCCGTTGGCTATCGGATCGGATAATGGGCAATATCCTCGACGTCTCCGTGCTTACTGTAGAAAACGAGCTCGAGTACCCAGTCCTCCGAGGGATCGCTGCGATGAAGTCCTACGCTCATTTCTTGGGCTTTACCTTGCCAAAAGACAATGCGACGCAGATCCGGATCCTGATAGCACTCGTCTTCCGTCATTCTCCAGCGCTCGCCATGCGTCGCGAGGTAATCCGTCGCTTTTTGCGCGATCCTCTCCAAAGCCTGTTTCTTCTCGTCTTTTTCTCTCCGTTCAGCTTCTGCTTCCTGGCGGGTGCGCTCGACCGTTTCCGGCGATATACGATATACGTAGGCGTGGTTAAAGGCGGTAGAGATTTCCTCTGGCGGTTCAACAAAACGTTGCTGTCTACGCAGTGAATCCGCTGCCTCTGGGGAATCTTCCATTTTTACGTCCGAAGGCGAGAAGATGAGGGCGCTTTCCTCATGATAAATGGCGTATTGAAAGCGGATCACCAGCCCTTGGCTAGGGTCGGGAACGAGTTCCCTTCCTCCCCATTCCGGATGAGGATTCCGCACAAGCTTCTCAAGATAGACTTCGAAGATGCCTTCCGGCCGCTTCTCTGTTCCGAGACGCCTGTCGTGTTCAAAGACTTCTGTGATTGACCAGCCCGCACGCAGCAGGAAGCGCTCGATCAGGAAGTCGATGACAAATGGCCGGTCATATTCGGCAGTGTCTCCGTTCGCCATTTTCGGTTCCTCATGAAAGATCCTTTCGTCTGGCCGTCCGCCGGCGAGGTCTTCGAAGAGCAATTCCGCGTATAACTGCTCGTCGTGTCCGCAGCGGTTGAGCTCGATGATCGGGTCCTGCTGGCCGCGGACGGTTTCACGCATATGGACGCATGGTAACAATGGGGAGAGTCCTTTTGCAAGGAAAAAACCATCCATGTGGACGGTTAGGGGTGTGGATTCGGCACCACGATCTCCAGGTCCCTGATCCCGACCGCCTTACAGGCCAGCAGGTCACGGTTGCCGAGCTTCCACCAGCGGGCGGCTTCACGGGCGGCCTCCGGGTCTGTCGGCACCGCCTTGTCCCACTGAAAGACCTTGGCCTCGCTGCGCAGGAGGGGGAGGCAGGAGAGGCGCCACTTGTGCTCCGCCTCGCGGACCCGGCCCGACGGGACGTCCTCCACATCCGCAAGGTCATAGACACAGATCGAGCGCATTTCGAATCGCTTCAGGAACCAGAGAGCGCCCATACCGTTCCTGGTTGCGGCCGCTGCTGAGATGTGGACGCACAGGATCAGGCGCTTGTAGCGGAAGACGTTCGACCGTTCCGGCGGGCGGTGTTTGGTCATCGCTTTGAATGCCAGGGCGAAGGCATCGAGTTCCTGGTCCGTTTTAATCAGGAACCAGAACCGTCCCTCATCCGTCAGGTCCTCACGGTGCGCGATCAGGGCATCGAGCTTCCAGCTAAACCGTTTGGCGAATTCCGGCGCATAGGGGAGATTGCGCATCCGGTCGTACAGGTTTTTCCGATAGGGTCGCCGTTCGTGGCCGATGGTGAGGCGCTCCGGGGTGAAGCGCTCGCTCCGTGGCGTCCGCCGGTTTTTCTTGCCCATGGTGACCCATTTCCTTTTCTAGGGAGGGGTTTCCCCGCACCATAAAACCATGGAAGGAGGACCGTCTGGGCGACCTCAAGGAAAACTGTCACTTTTCATGACGATTCACCGAGCGAAAAAAACCGCCCGAAGGCGGTTTTTTTTGCTTAGACGAGCGCCGGATCGACCTTGATCCCCGGACCCATCGTCGAGGTCACGGTGATGCTCTTGAGGAAGACGCCTTTGGACGAGGCCGGCTTCACTTTCTTCACGGCGTCGAGCAACGTCTGGAAGTTCTCCTGCAGCTTGGTCGCGTCGAGCGAGGCCTTGCCGATCGCCTGGTGGATGTTGGCGGTCTGGTCGTTCTTGAAGGCGACCTTGCCCTTCTTGATGTCCTCGACCATCTTCTTGACGTTCGTGCTGACCGTGTCGGTCTTCGGGTTCGGCATGAGGCCAGCGGGACCGAGGAGCTTCGCGATCTTGGTCATCTTGGCCATCATGTCGGGCGTGGCGACGGCGACGTCGAACTCCATCTTGCCGGACTGCGCGATCTCGTTGATCAGCTCTTCGCCGCCGACGATCTCCGCACCCGCTTCACGGGCGTCCTTTTCCTTGTCGCCGCTCACGAAGGCAATGACTTTCTTCGACTTGCCGATCGAGTGTGGGAAGATGATCGTCGCACGCACCTGTTGGTCGCCCTTCTTGACGTCGATGCCAAGGTTGAGGTGGACCTCGATGGTGCTGTCGAATTTGGTGGTCGCGGTCTGCTTCGCCAAGGCGAGGGCTTCCTCGGGCTTGTAGAGCTTCTTGCGGTCGATGTTCGCCTTGAGGGCGGTGTAGCGTTTGCTGTGGGCCATAGTGGTATGAACGGAAGTCCTTGGGAGGCGCTTCCTTCCACGTTAGGGATTAATAGGCTGAGGGTAGCCTAATGACCGTATTTTGTCAATAATGGGGCTTCTCAAGCCAAAAGGGGTGGGGCTGGCGCCCCACGGCCTGCCCTTTCCCATGGGGGAGGGCCGGTCCCCGGCGGCGAGAGCCTCCTTTGCGTCCAGGAAAACTCGCGTCTGCATCTCCTGAGGACCACAGGTGCGCTCACACATTCCTGGACGCAAAGGAGGCTCTCGCCGCCGGGGACCTACGGGGGAGGGAAAGGGAGAAAAAACATAAAAAGAAGAACTCGGACGGGGACCTCTCTGGTGTTGCGAAGAGATTATGGGGGGGAGCGATCTGGCACGGCCGCTATTTGACCCCCATCTTCCCTCGCGCTAGCGTGGCGGTATGCTTTTGCGCCGCACGCTCAAGACGTGGTCCAGCTTTTTCTAAGGTCCTCGCG
>CAZIMD010000015.1:20744-23328 GCA_964540365.1 uncultured Gammaproteobacteria bacterium | reverse complement strand
CTCCTCCTTGACCCCGTTCCCTGCCCCGTCAGCGTTCTGCGACATAGAACCCTCTCTTGAAAACGCGCCCCATCCATCCCGGACCCATTCCACGAAGGGATCAGAAAGGCGCACCAGCTGTTTTCGCTTCCTCGCCAACAAGAAGATCTTGGCAATGAATACCCAATCATCGCACAAATTCCCCCCTCCGTCAATCCCCCGTCCGAGTCTTCTTTTTTGATTATTTTCTCCTCTTTCCCTCCCCCCATAGGTCCCCGGCGTGGCGGCGGGACCTCCTCTGGAGGGGCCCGCGGAGCGCGACGGCGCGAGCGTGAGCAAATTTTCAGCAGAAAATTATGCGTACCCGGAAGAGGAAGTCCCACCGCCCTGCCGGGGACCGGCCCTCCCCACGGAAAGGGCGGGCCGTGGGGCGCCAGCCCCACACCTCCCCCCGGCCGGGCAAGCCGCCCCGCTTTTATGCGATTAAAAGGACTTTTCCTCCTTTTTAGAGGACCTATTGCCAAAACCTTTGAAATAAGGTAGGAAAAGGGGGACTTTTTCTATGTCTAAGCTTATCGTCGCCAACTGGAAAATGATGTACGGCCCCATCAAGGCCGGTTCGTGGATCCGCGCGTTCCGCCGTGAACGGTTGCCGAAGGATCTGGAGATTGCCGTGGCCGTTCCGCACGTGTCGTTGCCGGCCGCGAAAGCTTCGCTAGGCCGCGCTTCCGTGCCCGTTTTGGCGGCGCAGAACGTCTCCTGGATGGAAGAGGGGGCCTTCACCGGCGAGATTGCCCCGTCCATGCTCGTTGAGCTTGGGGCTTCCTTGTGCCTGGTCGGCCACAGCGAGCGCCGCTTGCTCCTGAACGAGACCGATGAGATGGTCGCCAAGAAGGCGCTCGCCTTGCAGAAAGCAGGCATCCGTCCCGTGATCTGCGTCGGCGAGACGGACGCGCAAAAGAAGAAAGGGAAGGCCGAAGTGACCAAGGCGCTGCGCCAGCAGGTCCAGGCCGTTCTCGCCGGACTCGATTGGGATGACGCCAAGATCCAACCGATCTTCGCCTATGAGCCCGTGTGGGCCATCGGTTCCGGCAAGGCCTGCGCCCCGCAGGAGGCCCGTGACCAGCATGAGTGCATCCGTGAGATCGTCCGCAAGAAGCTCGGCGATGCCGTGGCCGAACGCGTGCAAATCCTGTATGGTGGATCCGTTGATCCCCGTAACGTTGCCGACTACCTGTCGACGACGCATATCGACGGGGTGTTGGTCGGGGGCGCGTCGTTGGATCCGCGGGTGTTCGGCATGCTCTGCCGCGCCGCGTCTACGGCTTAGGCCCGACCCTTCGCCCGCATGCTCATTCCCTTGATCTTTTTGGCGCTTGCCCTTGGCTGCCTTGCCTGGGCCGGTTTCTTGCTGGCCCGCCGGTGGACGGATTTGCGCCTCCTGGACCCGCTGACCATCAAGGAAGAGCAGTACCGTGCGAAGCGCGAGACGATGATCCGAAAGCGTTTCGAGCGCATGCGGGCCGAGCGCTCGCAGCCGTTCCGTCGCTTCGGTCGCGCCCTGACGCGCCAAGCCGGGGCTTTCTACGACGGCATCACCCATCGCCTTCGCGCCATCGAGAGCGGGTACGGCTCGGTGAAGAGCCCGTTCTCCTCGCTGACGCCGACCACGCGCGAACGGATCAAGCTCCTCCTGGGCGAGGCCCGTTCGCTCATGCGCGACGTCAAGTGGGCCGAGGCCGAGAAGCGATTCCTCGATGTCCTTGCCCTGGATCCGCATCATGTGGAGGCGTATAAGGGATTGGGCCAGATTTACTTGAAGCAAAAGCTCTATCCGCAGGCCCAAGAGACGTTCTCGTTCATCCTCAAGATGAAGCGGGCCGATGATGCGACCTACGCCGCCCTTGCCGAGATTGAGGAGGCGGCGGGCCACTGGCATGAGGCCGAACTCTATCGTCTCCACGCCGTCGAGTCGGGCGGCAAGCAGGCCCATCGGCACGCCGAACTGGCGCAGCACTACACCGAAGCCGGCGACCTGCTTAAGGCCTGGCCGCCCGCCAAGCGGGCCGTCGAGCTCGAGCCGAATAGCGCCAAATACGTCGAGCAGGCGCTTGAGATCGCGGTTGGGATGGGGGATCCTCAGGAGGCCCGTCTCTGGTATCAGAAGTTCCGCTTGCTCTCTGATGACCGCTCGCGGTTTCAGTACTGGCGGGAGAAGGTCGAGGCGTTGGAACAGGCGGCCACCCCTCAGGCCACGGCGCCTGAATCGGGCCCGGCCGTCCTCGCTCCCGCAGCCGCCCCCAAAAAACGCCGCACGAAGAAGGCGACACCGCCCCTTTCGCCGACGGAATGAGAAAGACCGAGGATTCGGTCTTTTTGGTGCTTGCAAACGCAGGCCATGCGCGGAACACCCGCTGGCACGGGCCGTTGCCGGGAGGCTTGCGGGTGGCGGGCGTCAAGGGCCTTGACGGGCATTTCTGGCCGTGGTAAACAGGAGGAAGCCGGTTTATGTGTACAAAATACACGAAGCCGGGGCCCTTTCCCTTCAAACCAACAAAGGAGCGGTCGATGAGCTCTCTGGATGTCCGTCCTGTCGCGATCCCGC
>CAZIMD010000015.1:10970-20644 GCA_964540365.1 uncultured Gammaproteobacteria bacterium | reverse complement strand
CCAACAAAGGAGCGGTCGATGAGCTCTCTGGATGTCCGTCCTGTCGCGATCCCGCCGCACCTGCGGCGGGGCATCGCCAAGCGCCTCGAAGAGTACGGTCGCCTGCCTCCCATGCCTCGCGCGGGAGGGGACGATACCGTGTTCCAGCACCTCGTGGGCCGCGACCCGACGTTCGGCGGCCTTGGTGCCCTTACCGAGGCGGACCTGCGTGAGGCCTGCGCCTCCCTCCATCTCGACCTGGCGACGGGCGAGCGGGCAGACCTGCTTCGCCTGCTGCAGGCCATCGATCCGGTCACGCCCGTCTGTTCCGCCTGCGGCGAGCTCATGGTTCGCCTGGCGGGCGGCGTGGTGTCGAACCTGCCGACGGGGCACCTGTGTCCCGCGTGCAAAAACGGTCGGGCGACGCTGGTCCCGTTTCGCCTGCGCAAGCTCGCCTGGCCGACGGGCCGTCTCGTCGAGCCGCAAGCGCTCGTCGATGCGGTCACCGTGCCCGGCCACGAGCTGCCCCTTACCGATGAGGGGCTTCGGGAGTGGTCCGGACGCGTCGACCGCGTCCTCGACCGCCGGCTGCAGGAGGAGGGGGGTTCGCTCTCCCTCTTCCTCGCCTACCTCAAGGATGTCCCGCGGCGCTTCACGCGCCCGCAGGAGGCGCCGACCCTGCTCGGCGATCCGGGCCGGTACGGTCTCACGGGCGAGGCGCTCGACGCGGCCATCCTCGAGGCGCTCGCCTATGGCAACGACCGCGAGCCGCAGAACGTCCCGCGCCTCACGCGCCGGGCCTTCCTGTTGCGCCACCGGCAACCCGATGCGCCCACCTGGACCCTCGACGGCCGTCCCTACCTGGTCGACGGCCAGATCGGCCGCGGCGACCGCTCGGACGTCTATCGCCTCACGGCGTGCGTCGAGCCGGCAGAAGTCCTGGTGGTGAAGGTCCTGCGCGTCCCGGAGGAGGCCTCCGCCTTCGCCCGGGCCTGCGCCTTCCTCAATCGGACCGCCTCGTTCGAGAGCGGCGCGACCCATACGTACGCCCGCCGCCTCCACCAGGTGCGGCCTACGGAGACCTGCCTCGACGAGCGTGGCGCCCGTCACCCGGTGATGGTCTTCAGCGACAAGCCGGGTTACGAGTACGACGGTCGGGCGATCCGGGAGGCCTACCCGCACGGCGTGCCTACGCACGCCTTCGGCTGGATGGCCAAGCGGATCTTCCAGCTGCTGTCGTGGCTGCACCAGGAGGGGTGGGCGCACGGGGCGATCGTCCCGGAGCACCTGCTCGTCCTGCCGCAGGACCACATGGTGACGCTGCTCGACTGGTCCTCCGTGGGCCAGCTCGGGGCGGTCGTGCAGGGGCTCGTGCCCGCGGTCGAGGCCTTCGCGCCCGAACGGGGTCACGGCCTCCGCCACACCCGCGCCCGCGACGTCGCCATGGCCTGCCGTTCGCTGCTCTTCCTGCTGGGGGCCGATCCGGCCACGGGGGAGCTGCCGTCGGCGGCACGCGATGAGGCGTCGGAATTCGTCCGGATGCTCGCTGGCTACGGCCATCGTCCGCTTGCGTCGATCACCGACACCAAGCGGCAGGTGCTCGATCCGTACGAGAAGGCACTCGAGGCCGCGCACGGGCCGTCCCGGTACATCCCGTTCTTCCTTCCGGAGAAGCCGTCGCGCTGATCCGGTCGCCTTCTGCCTCGTTTCCTTCTTCACGACCACCCAAGCCACAGGAGAGACCACCATGGGATACGGCGGATATGACACCAGGGCGCACCAGCAGATCACCAGCAGGCAGGCGGACCTGCCGCGGGAGCAGCTCTTCGCCGAGACCCGCGTGCGCACCGACATGTGCGTGCGCAACATGAAGCCGCGCGAGTGCCGCGACAGCGCGGACCACCCGGAGTCGCTCGCCATCGCCTTCCTGCTCGACGGCACGGGCTCGATGGACCGCATCCCCGAGCAGATGGCCCGGGACACGCTGCCGCAGTTCATGGCGACCGTCCTCGGCCTCGGCGTGCGCGATCCCCAGATCCTCTTCGGGATGCTGGGGGACACGGAGACCGACCTCAAGCCGGGCCGGGAGCCGATCCAGGTCGGCCAGTTCGAGTCGACGGCCCCGCTCATCAACACCTGGCTCCGCCGCTACGCGCGCGACGCGTTCCATGGCGGGGGGAACGGCGGCGAGTCGTACCACCTCGGCTTCACGTTCCTCGCCAGGCGCACCGTGATCGACTGCTTCGAGAAGCGCGGCAAGCGCGGCTACGCCATCCTGACGGGTGACGACCACGCCTTCCCGTTCTCGGGCCATCAGGAGATCCCGGACGTGTTCGGGGACATCCACGAGGGTGCGCGGCCCGTGCCCGAGCTCCTCGCCGAGGCGCAGGAGAAGTACCACGTCTTCTTCATCATCCCGGACCCGCAGCGCGCCCTGAACGGGGGCAGCCGGAGCAGCCGCGGCACGGTCGAGGAGACCTGGCGCGCCCTGCTCGGCGACCGGGTGGTGGTCTCGCCGCAGCCGGAGGACATCTGCGCCATCAGCGGGGCGCTCGTCGCCCTCACCGAGGGCACGGTCCCGACGCTCGACGACCTCTTCGCCCGTCTCCTCGAGCTCGGCATCGACAAGGCGCGGGTGGGCGGCATCATGAAGGCCGTCACGCCCTACGCCAACGCCATCGGCCGCGGCCACCGTCCGCCGGCGGGGGAGCCCGACGCTCCGCCGCGCTCCAGCCCGCGCGACCGCCGCCAGGCCCGCGACGCCGCACGCTGACCCCTGCGGGGATCCCCTTGGATCCCCGTTTTTCTTTTGGCGCATTGTGAAGCGCATGTCCCCCGTGTTTACTAGGCGCATGCCTCTCGCCGTTTCCTTTTTCTTGCTCGTCGTTCTCCTCGTGATCTTGTGGACGCTGGTGCGTTGGCTGGCGGGGGTCGGTGGCGGCGCGCCCTTCGTTCCTGTCCCGCGCGCCTGGCTCGAAGAGGCCTTCGCCGCCTGCCCCGTCGATGAAAGGGACGTCGTCGTCGACCTCGGGTCGGGAAGCGGGACGATCCTGGCGACGGCCGCCCGTCGTGGGGCTCGGGTGATCGGGTATGAATTTCACCCGGTATTAGCGATTGTTTCGCGTTGGCGTCTGCGTCGGTTTGGGGCGCGGGCACGCGTCATCCGGGGAGACCTGTTTCAGGCGGACCTTTCGTCGGCCACGGTCGTGACGGTCTTTGGCCTCGGAAGCATGCGTGAGCGGCTCGTCCCGCTGTTTGCCCGCACGCTCGCCCCCGGGACGCGGGTGATCGTCTTCCTGGCGCCTGAACTTCCGTATCCGTTGGCATATCAAGGGAAATGCGTGCGCGTGTATCGGGTTGAGAAATAAAAAACGCCCCGGAGAGGGGGTGGTTAGGGATGCGCCCGCCGGGTCGCGGGGGCTGCGGCGAGGGCGAGCGCCGCCTGTTCGACGGGTGCTACGCGCGCGTTGGCCGTGAGGAGGGCTGCTTCGCCTTCCCGGGCGGCGCGACACAGGTCGAGATACGCTCGGCGGAGCAGGTCCAGCTGCCACAGGTCGTTCGTGTCGCCGTCGGCGAGCGCGCCCGCCCGGCGAAGCCGTTGCCGGCTGTCCTGCAGGGTCTCGTATGTCCGCAGATGGCGTAGGACGGCTTCCAAGCGCGCCTCCAACGCCTTGGCGGAGCTGCCTAGCCGGTCGGCCCTGAGGGTGAGCATTTCCACGGCTCTCTCTTCGAGCAGGATCGAGCGTGCGAGTTGGTCATCGAGGTGGGCCATCTCAGGCGTCAGCTGTTCCCGCTCCTCGGCATAGCGCCTGATCCGCTCTTGCGCCGACGTGATCGTACCGTGGCACGAGGTTTCTTCGTTCTTGAGCGTACGCAGGACGCTCCGTTGCGCCGAGAGATGCGTCTCGAGGAAGTCTTGCGAGATGGCATGCGCGGCCCGGTCCTCATCCCAGGGGTGCTTCACCGGGTCGCGCCAGCGCTTGCCGCCATGGAAGAAGAGCATCCATGCCACGAGTTCCTTGAACGTCAGCCAGAGCGAGACCGGCGGCAGGGCGACGTGCTTGATGGCCCACCAGAGGCCGTTGAAACGTGCGAGCAGGAGCGTTACCGCGAGGACGATCCCCCCGCACCACAGGGGCGCATAGGCGACCGCCCAGCCCCCCGGATTATTCGAGGCATGGGACCGGATCACCAGATGCAGAAACCACAGGACGAGGCTCCACGCGGCGCTGGCGAAGAAGAAGTTGGGGGAGGGAGCGGCAGCTCGTTTTTCCGGATCGAAGTCCCGAACGTGCCGATCCACATGGCACATCCACCAGTCGGGCGGAACCTTGTCCCGTTCCCAGGCGCGTTTCCGTTCCGCCACGAGGTCGTCGAGCCGCCTCGTCAGGAAGTTCGGGAGGGGTTCAGTGGGCTCGTCAAGGTTCACGCGGACCCCGGTACGATACGGAGCGTCATTGCTTGTTTCCATGCGGCCTCCTGGGTGAAAGGGTGCTGGTCCGGATATACCACAGAATGTCCGTTTTGTCAATCCTTTCCTGATCAAAAATCCCCTTCAAGAAGAAGGGGAGGAGGCACCCGCGCGTGCGGTGAGGGGGATCCGCGTACCGCCTTGGGCGGCTTGTTCCGTACTTGGTTCCGAAGTTGTTCCCTCCGCTCCCTCGAACGCGTCCAGCAGCGCCAGGTAGGCGGTGCGGAGGATGGCTTGCTGCTGCACGTCCGTCTGGTCGTGGGGAGGCAGGGAGCCGGTCGCTTCCAGAGCGAGACGGTCCTTGAGCAGGTCCGCGTACGTCGTGTGGGCGAGGTGGGCGTTCCGGAGCGCGTCTTCCATCCGGTCGATTGGCGCTTCCAGGCGCGTGGCCTCGCCATCGAGCGCCTCGGCCTTCGCATCTTCGAAAGCGGCCGCGGCGTCCAGCTGTTGGGCGAGGATCGCTTGCAGGCCGCCGCGCGCCTGGTCTGCCAGCGTTCGCTGGTTTCGGGCCCGTTCACGCGCCTCACGGACCTGCTTCCGGAGGGAGCGGAAGCGTTCGATGGTCGCTTCCAGGACGCGCCGCTTCGGGTCCAGGTGCGTTTCACGGAAGATGCGAAGTTCATTCATCATCGCCCGTTCCGCGTCCCAAGGCGTGAACACCCAGCGTTTTCCCTGGACCGTCCACAGGAGCCAGGCGACGAGCTCCTTGTACGTCAGCCAGAGCGATACCGGCGGCAGGAGCACGTACTTCAGGATCCAGAGCCATACCGTCAGGCGATCGTGCGCGCTCGACCGCAGTTCCCCTCCATACCCGTCGCGCGACACGACGTATACGACGAAGGCGGGGATGGAGGCGAGGGCAAGGCAGCGGATGAGGCCGTTCTGCATGCTCTCGAGGGTCGGGACCGTCGGCTGGGCGCTTGCCCACATCGTGATCAGGCAGATGCACCAGATCACGCTTGCGATGAACGGTCTCGCGTCGGGGCGCAGGCGGGCTTGGTCCAAGACGTTTGCAGGGGCTGCCGTGACCACATGCCGTTCCAGGTGCCGGACCCACCAGGCAGGCGGCTGCTTGTCTTGCCAGTCGCGCTCGCCGGCCTGGAGCAGGTCTCGGAAACGGCACGTCAGCAGGGGCGGACAACGGGAGAGCCCGTCGGGATCTGCGCAGACGTTGGTGCGATAGGCGGTGTGGTCCATGGGGAGTCCTCCGGAGGGAAGGGGTAGACGACGATCGCATCCAATCCGAATGCGGCCCTGCTGTCAAGTGCTCGATCGGGGATTGGCATAAGCAAAAAACCCTCCGTTCGGGAGGGTCAGGGGCGCGCAGCGGTCCGTTCGGAGGCCTCGCGGATCCGCGCCGACAGCTCGTCCTCGTCGGTCGCCGTCGTCCGTGCGGGGGCGCCTCGGAAGACGGCCTCGACCTGGCGCAGGATCTTGCGGAGCCTGAGGTGCTCCTCGCGGACGATCTCCTGTTGCTGCAGATCAGCCGTCTCATCCGCGTCGAGCGACTTCGCCTCGCGCAGCTGCTGCCGGCTCTTTTGCAGGGTCTCGTACGTCGCGACGGCCCGCGTGAGGGCTTCGAGGCGCTTCTCACCGTCCGACGCGAGGGCGGCCAGCCGGTCCGCCTTGGCGTTGAGCGCGTCCGCCCGCTCGCGTTCCACGGCGATCGAGCGCACCAGCTGGCCGCGGATGATCGCGTCCTCGGCCTTCAGCCGGTCTCGTTCGCGCTCGTAGTCTCGGATCCGCGTTTGCGCGCGCTCGCTCTCGGAGCGGCACATCCGTTCGCGGGCCCGCAGGTCGCACAGGTCCCGGTGGTGGCGATCCAGGGTCTCCTCCCGGAAGAATTGGGCGATGCGGGCGGCCGACGCTTCGCTCTGCCACTCATCCGTCGTCCAGCGCTTCCCGCCCTTGCGCCACATGAGCCAGGCGACCACCTCCTTGAAGGTCAGGTAGAGCGACGCCGGGGGCAGCCCGACATGCTTGACCGACCACCAGAACCCATTGAGGCAGCAGATGAGCATGCCGACTCCGATCAGGATGGCGCAGGCCATGGTTGCGGCGCGTACGGGATCGTGCCGCTGGTCACCTGAGGTGAACGCGTGGACGCCGATCCAGAGGGTGATCACATTTGCGGTCCAGACGACGCTCTTGAAAAACGGCTCGATACGGGGTTTGATGGCGTGCCGCATCGTCTCGTAGCTGCCGCCGTCGATATGCCGCGCCACGTGCTTCACCCACCACTTCGGCGGCTTGAACACCTTCTCCCATGCCACCCGGTCGCGCGTCACGAGTTCGTCGTACCGCACGGTGAGGAAGTCAGGAAGGGGCTCCATCGGCTCAGCGGCCGGTTCGACGCGGACGCCTGCACGATACGGGGACAGGTTTTTTTGTTCCGGATCCATCTCGTCGCCTCCAGGGAAAAAGGGGATGGCACCCCCTCCTTACCCCAAGAAAGTCCCTGCGTCAACCTTCCAAACATGAAAAAGCCCGCCGTTCGGGAGGGTCAGGGGCGCGCAGCGGTCCGCTCGGAGGCCTCGCGGATCCGCGCCGACAGCTCGTCCTCGTCGGTCGCCGTCGTCCGTGCGGGGGCACCGTGGAAGACGGCCTCGACCCGGCGCAGGATCTCGCGGAGCTTGAGGTGCTCCTCGCGGACGATCTCCTGTTGGGTGAGGTCGTTCGTGTCGTCCTGGTCGAGCGACTTGGCCTCGCGCAGCTCTTGTCGGCTATACTGGAGGCTTTCGTACGTGTCGACCGCCTGCTTGAGCGCCTCGAGATGCTGCTCGCCATCGGCCGCGAGGGCGGCCAGCCGCTCGGCCTTGCTGATGAGCATCGCCGCCCGATCCGTTTCAACCTTGATCGAGCGCGTGAGCTGCTCGCCGATGATCGCGTTGTTCGGTGCGAGCGTCTTGCGTTGCGACGCATAGGCCTCGATCCGTAGCCGTGCGTTCTCGGCCTCACTGCGGCACTTGGTCTCGCGGGCCCGCAGGTCCATGAGGTCTTTGGCGTGACGCTGGAGTGTATCCTCCCGGAACGCGGTCGCGAGCCGCTCGATCGCCATTTTGGTACTCCAGTCGGCGAAAGACCAGCGCTTGCCGCTCGTCCGCCAATGTCCCCAGGCGACGCGCTCCTTCAGGGTCAGGTACAGTGACAGGGGAGGCAGAGACACGTGCTTGAAAGACCAGAGGGGGTCGCCCTTCCCGGTCATCGTGACGATCGTTGCGATGCCTGTGGCGATCCCGCAGGCCAGGGCGGCAGCCAGTGCGGGATTGATCCCCTGCATCGGCTTCGCGATGGCGTATGAGATGACCCATGTCACGCCCAGCGAGACGGTCCAGAGCAGGCTCCGACGAAAAGGCGTTGCGTCCGGAGCAAGGATGCGGCGCTCCAGGTACCCGCCGTAATATCCGGAGCTGCCCCGTTCCAACGTATGCCGCTTCACATGCCGGACCCACCACTCGGGCGGCTTGACATGCGCCTCCCAGTCCGCCTGGTCGCGGGTGACGAGCTCGTCGTAGCGTACGGTGAGGAAGTCAGGAAGGGGCTCCATCGGCTCATCCGGTTGGACGCGAACCCCGTTGCGATAGGGGGCGGCGGCGTTCTTTTCATTGGTCATCGAGCACCTCCTTGTGAGTAGGGACGGTTGAACCGGTGTATCTGAAAAAGGCGCGTGCGTCAAGGCCTCGAGAGGCTCTCCACGGGAGGATGGTCCTGCCTGTGCGTGACCGGTCCGGCCTTGCTTCGGGCGCGTCTACGCCGCTCCCACCGCGCTCCTATGCTTGCGGCTCTTATTGGGGCGGTTCTCTGCTTGCCGTTCCCGAACAAAAAACCCTCATTCACGAATGAGGGCCAGTCGCCTTCAGGGGCGTTTCCTGTGCGGCGGGCTCGTCCGCGTCTTCCGCGGTTGCCGTGGGTGTCGGGCGCAGGAGCGTTTCCGCGCGTGCCCGCTGCTCGAGGAGGGCCAGGTGCGTCGTCCGCATCTGGCTGCGCAGCTCGAGATCGGTCATGTCATCGGCCGGAAGCGCCCCCTTCATCTGCAGCTCGCGCCGGTTCTCTTGCAGCGCACGATACTGGTCCGTGAGCGCGCCCAGCGCTTCGAGGTGGTGTCCGGTCTCGACGGAAAGGTCCTCCAGCGCGCGGGCGCGCCGGCTCAGCTGGTCTGCGCGCGCGAGCGCATGTCGGTAGGCATGTTCGTGGTGCTTGCTGAGCGTGGCTTGGCTCACGCGATGCTCCTCGAACCGCTTCCGTTCTCTCTCCGCAAGCGTCGCCAGCTCCTCGCTTGCCCTACGGTCGTTCCCGGTGGCCACCTGCATATGCAAGTGTGCCGCCTTGTGCCCATCGACGACCTCCTTCTGGAACCGCGCGAAGATCTTCGTGTCGACCCGCCCTTCGTCCCAGCTCTCCGCCGTCCACGTCCGCCCCGCGCGTCGCCACAGGATCCAGGCGAGCACCTCTTTCGCGCAGAGGTAGAGGGAGAGGGGAAGGGCGAGCGCGTAGCGCAGGGACCGGCGAAAGCTGAACCCTTCCGCCACCGAGAGGCGCATCCCACGCTCGTCCAGAGCATCTGTGCACTTCTTCTCCAGGTACCGGGTGACGCGCGTGATCGAGATCAGGAACGAGGTGACGTACAGCGCGTACAGCGGGAGATGACCGCCTGCGGACCTCTTCGCTAGGACGACGATCGCCACGGAACCGAAGATCAGGTAGGTCGTCCAGGCCACGCTGTACAGCAGCCGCAGCGGCTTCGGCCGGATGTCCTCCGCCCGCCAGTAGGCGCGCGGGGCCTCATGCGCTTCGACGTGGGCCTGCCACCAGCGCGGCGCCTGCTGCGTTTCCCAGACCTGGCGCTCCTGGGCGACCAGCCGTTCGAATGGCTCGTCGATCAGTGCCGGTAGGGGCGCGTCCGTACGTTCCGTCGCGATGCGAATTCTTCGGTAGGGGCCTGTTCTTGCGTTCATTCGGGGGCGTTCCTTTTTTGGCGGCGCCCGTGGCGATCACGGGGCCTTCGGGGGTGTCGGTGTTTATGGGCGCCCGAACCGGGTTTTTTCGCTGCGCCGACCATATTCCATACCACGCGCATCGCATGCCGTCAAGCCTCGGAGAGGACGATTTTCGCCCTTGTTTCCTAGCCTCATCCGTGCTGAGATGCGCCACGAACCTGATTTCGTATGTCCTGGCAACGGATCCTGCGTTTCGCCAAGCAACGGCAAGTCCCCGTGATCATCAC
>CAZIMD010000015.1:0-10870 GCA_964540365.1 uncultured Gammaproteobacteria bacterium | reverse complement strand
CCTGGCAACGGATCCTGCGTTTCGCCAAGCAACGGCAAGTCCCCGTGATCATCACCGACGAGAGTGGCGAAGAGCCCCTCATTTTGCTGTCCCTGGACCAGTTGGAGCAGGCGCTTGATGGGGGAGCGGCTCCGGACCTGCCGCCAGCCCCACCGGCCCCACCGGCCCCGCGTCCCACGACGCCTTCGTTCGTTCCGGAGCCTGCTATCTCGCCGGAAGCGGTCCCGTTCGAGCCCGCCCCTGTCCCAGAGGCCGCTACACCGACAGACCCGCCTTCCGGGACCCACCTCCCGGCCGCCCTCTCCACCTTTGCCGAGCTCGAAGAGGCTGCCCACCGCGCCACCGCGCCCGCCATCGACATCGTGACCCCGCCGGTTCCGGAACCGGCCCCTTCCGGGTCCGAGCCGCCCATTGCCGCTCCTGAGGCCCAGGCTCCTGCCGCCTCCCGAGTGCCGCCTGTCCCGGCTACGCCCGCCACCGGGTCAGGGCCCCAAGCGTCTTCCGCCCGTCCCGACCTGAGCCTGGAAGAGCGTTTTTTCCTCGATTTTTAGCCAAAAATTTAGAGAATTTCCCGTCCAGACGCCCCCGATTCCGCCGGAGGCGTCTTTTGGATCCCGCTTTTTTCTCTCACTCTTGCCAGAATCTCGCCCTTTTGCTATCCTATTCCCGTTCGCTCGATTGGGGCGAATTTCTTCACAACAGACCCGGTTTTTCGAAGCCGGTCTCTTGTCCACTTACTTATGGCCTGAGCGGCCCTTTCCGGGCCGTTCTGCCGACCTGTTATTTCTTTCTAGCCATATGGCGGATGCATTTCAACGGTCCAAGCCGCACGTGAACATCGGTACGATCGGTCACGTCGACCACGGCAAGACCACCACGACGGCAGCAATTCTCGCGGTGCTCTCGAAGCACGGCATGAAGGCGGACGAAGCGGCGAAGGACAAGCTCGACAAGGCTCCTGAGTCCCGCTCCCGCGGTATTACGATTGCGACGGCGCACGTCGAATACGAATCCGAGAAGCGCCACTACGCGCACGTCGACTGTCCGGGCCACGCCGACTACATCAAGAACATGATCACGGGTGCCGCCCAGATGGACGGTGCCATCTTGGTCGTGTCCGCGACCGACGGTCCGATGCCCCAGACGCGTGAGCACATCCTCTTGGCTCGCCAGGTCGGCGTTCCGGCGATCGTCGTCTTCCTCAACAAGTGCGACATGGTCGATGACCAGGACATGATCATGCTGGTCGAAGAAGAGATCCGCGAGCTCCTCAGCAAGTACAACTTTGACGGCAAGAACACGCCGATCATCCGCGGTTCCGCCCTCAAGGCCCTCGAGAACCCGGGTGACGAGGCCGCTTCCAAGCCGATCCTCGACCTCATGGCCGCCTGTGACTCCTACATCCCGGAGCCGGTGCGCGAGACCGAGAAGCCGTTCCTCATGCCGGTCGAAGACGTGTTCTCGATCGAAGGCCGTGGCACCGTCGTCACGGGCCGCATCGAGCGCGGTCAGATCAAGGTCAACGAGGAAGTCGAGATCGTCGGTCTGGGCGAAACCCGCAAGACCGTCGTGACCGGCATCGAAATGTTCAACAAGTCCCTTGACTCCGGCATGGCTGGTGACAACGCCGGCTTGCTCATCCGCGGCGTCAAGAAGGAAGAGATCGAGCGCGGCATGGTGCTCGCCAAGGGCGGCTCCATCACTCCGCACACCGAGTTCGAAGGCGAGGTCTACGCCTTGACCAAGGAAGAAGGCGGCCGCCACAAGCCGTTCGTCTCCGGCTACAAGCCGCAGTTCTACATCCGCACGACCGACGTGACGGGTGAGGTCCAGCTTCCGGCCGACGTCGCCATGGTCCAGCCGGGCGACACCATCAAGATGACCGTCAAGCTCATCACCCCGGTCGCCATCGAAGAGAAGATGCGTTTCGCCATCCGCGAGGGCGGCAAGACCGTCGGCGCCGGTGTCGTGACCAAGATCATCAAGTAAGACCGTCGAATGGGGGCTCGCCCCGTTCGCCTCAGGAGAAAACCCGCGTTGCCTCCTGAAGTGAGCGGGGACGTCCCCCTTTCGCGTGCTCACGCCCTTCCGCACCCTCCTATGAAAGAAGCCACTTCCAGCCGCATCCGCATCAAGCTCCGCTCGCATGACCACCGCCTGGTGGACCAGGCCGTGCGGACGCTCATCGAGACCGCCACGCGGACGGGTGCGAAAGTCGTCGGTCCGGTCCCGCTTCCCACCAAGAACAAGAAGTGGACCGTCAACCGCTCGACCTTCGTCCACAAGAACGCCCGCGAGCAGTACGAGATGCGCACCTACACCCGTCTCGTCGACATCCTGGACCTCAACCCCGCCGCGCTCGAAGCGTTGCATTCGTTGAACCTCCCGGCCGGTGTCGATCCGCAGATGACGCAGGCGTAGTCGAGGCCCGTTCACAATTTCCAGTTCCGTCGAGGAACGATTCCCAAGGAGAAAGTTGCTTCCCGTGCGTTTGCGCGGGACGGGTCGCCCGTAAGGGGGCGACCGATCGCATAACCTCCCTGCAGCTTCTTTTGGACTCCGTGTCCGGTAGGGCGCTCGGGTCCTGCGTGTTGGTGCCAGAACATGGCCGCAGCGCGCAGGACCGTAGCCGCCCTTCGCCTCTCGTGAGGTAAAGAACCCATCCGGGATGAATCGCGAATCGGCTTCATCAATTTGGCTTGTCCGTCTTTTGCGGAAGGGTCAGAGGGTTGAAGACGAAGCGTTTTCGTGTCGTCTGCAGTCTTCTGACCCTTTTTCGTTTGCAAGAACGTCCAAAAGCGTCCGCATCTCCCCATTATTCATCTAGTGCGACCAATCCGAACGGTACGTATGAAATACATTTTGGCAAAAAAGCTCGAGATGTCGCAGGTGTACGGATCCGATGGGTCCGTGATCCCGGTGACGCTCGTCAAGGCCGGTCCCTGCTACGTCACGAAGGTGGCGACCAAGGAACGCGACGGGTACGAGGCGGTCCAGGTCGGGTTCGAAGTCATCAAGAAGCTTAACAAGGCGGAAGCCGGTCACCTCAAGGACCTGCCGAAGCTGCGGCACCTCGCGGAATTCCGCGTCGAGAAGCCGTCCGCCCAGCGTGGCGACCTCATCGAGGCCAACGTCTTCGCGGCGGGGGACACCGTCCAGGTGATGGGCATCTCGAAGGGGAAGGGCTTCCAGGGCGTGGTCAAGCGCCACGGCTTCCATGGGCACCCCACGACCCACGGTCACAAGGACCAGACCCGCATGCCGGGTTCGATCGGTGCCGGTGGCGTGCAGCACGTCCTCAAGGGGCGGCGCATGGCCGGGCACATGGGTTCCGACCAGGTCACGGTGAAGAATCTAAAAGTCATCGAGGTGCGGGAGGGCGGCGTGCTGGCCATCAAGGGAGCGATCCCGGGGGCCCGCAACACCATCATCCACATCCAGTCTGTCTAATATGCCTAAGGTTCCTGTTTACAACATCGAAGGAAAAGCCGCCGGGGACATGGCGTTGGCGGACGCGCTGTTCGCGGTGAAGGCCAACCCGGGCCTGCTGCACGAGGTGGTCGTCGGGTTGCGTGCGAATGCCCGCAAGTCGATCGCGAACACCAAGACGCGTGGCGAGGTGTCCGGTGGCGGCAAGAAGCCGTGGAAGCAGAAGGGGACGGGTCGCGCCCGCCAGGGGTCGATCCGCTCGCCGCAGTGGGTGGGTGGTGGCATCACGTTCGGTCCGACCAGCGAGCGCAACTTCTCCGTCAAGATCAACAAGAAGGCGAAGAAGAAGGCCCTTTTCATGGGGCTCAGCGACAAGGTCGCCAACAACAAGCTCTTCGTGCTCGAGGCGGTCAACGTCTCCACGCCGAAGACCAAGGTCGCCGCGCAGCTCTTTGCCAAGCTCCCGCTTGATCGCAACGCGCTCGTGGTTTCCCCGGGGTCGCAGCCGGCGCTCATGCGCATGGTCCGCAACCTTCCCAACGTCAAGCTCGTCACGGCCCAGTCCGTGAACCTGCTCGATGTCCTTACGTACCGGACGGTGATCTTCCTCAAGGATGCCGTTCCCGCCTTTGAACAGGTGTATCGTCTCTCCTAAGTATGGCACTCATTGACCGACTCCGAAAAACGAAGACGGAAGACGCGGCCGGTCCGGCCGCCGAGGCGCCTGGGAAGAAGATCGCGCCGAAGAAGACGGCTGCCCCGAAAGCCAAGAAAGCAGCCGAAAAGAAGGCGGAAGAAACCACCGCCCCGGCAGCGCAGGCCAAGGTCGTCGTGAATGCCTATGCCTCCGGCTCGCTCCTGCGCCCGCATGTGAGCGAGAAGGCGGCGCTCCTCACCGAGCGTGGCGTCTACACCTTCGACGTGCCCGTGTCTGCCGAGAAGGTCTCGGTCCGCAAGGCGGTCGAGGCCCTGTACGGCGTGAAGGTCACCGATGTCCGCATGGTCCGCCACGCCGGCAAGCCGGTGTACCGCGGCAAGCGCGTCACGGCCCGCAACGCGTGGAAGAAGGCCCTCGTCACCTTGGCGAACGGCCAGAAGCTTGATCTCTACCAAGGTGTCTAACCGGTTATGCCAATTAAAGTCTATCGTCCGGTCACCAAGGGCCGTCGGTTCTCCTCGGTCCAGGACTTCTCGGACATCACCCGCAACGAACCTGAAAAATCGCTCATCGTGATGCGGAAAGAGCAGGCCGGCCGCACCAACGGCAAGATCACCGTCCGCCATCGCGGCGGTGGCACGCGCCGCTTCATCCGCGTCGTCGACACCAAGCGCTTGCGCTTCGACATCCCGGCCACCGTCACTTCGGTCGAATATGACCCGAACCGTGGCGGCCGCATCGGGCTCATCACCTATAAGGATGGCGTCAAGGCCTACATCCTGCTTCCGGACGGCGTGAAGGTCGGCGAACAGCTGGTCTCCTCGCTCACCGAAGCCGAAATCAAGCCGGGCAACCGCCTGCCGCTCGAGAAGATGCCGATCGGCGTCTTCATCCACGCGGTCGAACTCGCCCCCATGCAGGGCGCGAAGCTCGGTCGCGGCGCGGGCACCTCGCTCCAGCTCATGGCCATCGAAGGGAATTGGGCCACCATCAAGATGCCGTCGGGTGAGGTCCGCCGCGTCCCCAAGAACTGCTTGGCGACGATCGGGACGGTCTCCAACCCGGACTGGCACCTGGTGCGCTGGGGGAAGGCCGGCCGCATGCGCCACCGCGGCATCAAGCCGACGGTGCGCGGTAAGGTCATGAACCCGGTCGACCACCCGCACGGTGGTGGTGAAGGCAAGCACCCGATCGGTATGAAATTCGCGAAGACGAAATGGGGCAAGCATGCGTTGGGCGTCAAGACGCGCCGCCGCCACCTTGCGTCGAACCAGCACATCGTCTCGCGTCGCAACGGTAATCTCCTCACCCGCTAACTTATGTCCCGCAGCCTCAAGAAAGGCCCCTTCACCGACGCCAAGCTCTTGGCCAAGGTGCAGAAGGCCGGACCCAACAGCAAGGCCGTGATCAAGACCTGGTCCCGCGCCTCGACCATCACGCCAGAAATGGTGGGGATGACCTTCGCGGTCCACACCGGCAACAAGTTCAAGAACGTCCTCGTGGTCGAGAACATGGTCGGGCATAAGCTTGGCGAATTCGCCCCGACCCGCACGTTCTCCCGCCACGGTGGCAAGCTCACGAAGGCGATCGACGCCGCCAAGGCCACGGCCACGGCTGCCTCGGCGCCCAAGAAATAACGTATGGATGTCCACGCCTCTCTCCGTTACCTCCGCATGTCGCCGCGGAAGGTCCGGCTCGTCGTGAACGCGGTCCGCGGGATGAATGCCCGCGCCGCCGAGACGCGCCTCTCCTTCCTCGACAAGGGCGCAGCCGAACCGGTGCTCAAGCTCCTGCGTTCCGCCATGGCCAATGCCGAGCATAACTTCAAGATCGCCAAAGAGTCCCTCTTCATCAAGACCATCGTCGCCGACGGCGGTCCGACGCAGAAGCGCTTCCGCCCGCGCGCCCAAGGCCGCGCGGCGCCGATCCGCAAGCGGACGACGCACGTGACGATCGTCCTCGCCCCCAAGGGCGAGGCCGCGACCAAGGCTCCGGCAGCCGCTGCCAAGCCCGTCGAACCGGCCCCGGCCGCGCCGAAAAAGCGCGCCCCGGCCAAGAAGGCCCCCGCCGCTAAGGCGAAGGCCGCCACTTCTCCTGACGCCTAATCCCTATGGGTCACAAAGTTCATCCCGTCGTCTTCCGTCTCGGAACGACGACCACCTGGCCGTCCCGCTGGTTCGCGCGTAAGGACGCGTTCGCCACGCAGCTCCGCCAGGACCTCGAAATGCGCGAGTTCCTCGCCAAAGCCCTCAAGGATTCGGCCGTCAAGCGCATCGATATCGAGCGCTCCCGCGGCGTCATCCGCATCACGGTCCACTCGGCCAAGCCGGGTCTCGTGATCGGCCGCTCCGGAACCGGCATCGAGGACCTCAAGAAGAAGCTGATGAAGACGTTCTTCCCCATGAAGGCGAAGTCCGTCCAGCTCCACCTCTCGGTGCAGGAGATCATGAAACCGTCCCTCGAAGCGGCCCTCGTCGCCCAAGGGGTGGTGGCTGACCTCGAGCGCCGCATGCAGTTCCGCCGCGTCCTCAAGATGACCATCGAGCGCGTCAAGAAGGCCGGGGCCCTCGGCGTGAAAATCGCCGTGTCCGGCCGCCTCAACGGCGCCGAAATCGCGCGCCGCGAGTGGCTGGGCTGGGGCAAGATCCCGCTCACCAACCTCCGCGCCGACATCGACTACAGCCAGACCTTCGCCCAGACGATGGCCGGCAGCATCGGGGTCAAGGTCTGGATCTACCGTGGCGACGTGTTCGACAAGGACCGTCTCACGCAGTACCAGCCGACCACGCCCGAACGCGCCCGTAGCGACCGCCGTGAAGGGGGCCGCGACGCGGGCCGCGGTCCGCGCCGTGACGGCCGTCCGTCGTTCGGTGGCCGCCCCATGGGCGCCCCGCGCGGTCCGGCCGCTCCTCAATCCGCTGCCGCCTAACCTCGTATGTTGATCCCTAAGAAAGTCAAGTACCGGAAGGCCCATAAGGGCGTCTTCCCCTCGGGGCACAACGCCACCGACAAGATCGAGCTCGCGTTCGGCAGCTTCGGCCTCAAGTCGCTCGGTTCCGGCTGGATCTCCAGCCAGCAGATCGAGTCCGCCCGTCGCGTGCTCACGCGCTACATCAAGCGCGGGGGCAAGATCTGGATCCGCATCTTCCCGGACCGGCCGATCACGCAGAAGGGCAACGAGGTGGGCATGGGTGCCGGGAAGGGCGCGGTCGACCACTTCGTGGCCGTCGTCCGCCCGGGCACGATCCTCTTCGAGATGGACGGCATCCCGGCCGCCTCGGCGAAGACCGCCCTCGAAGCCGCTGCCTACAAGATCTGCACGAAATGTAAGTTCGTAAGCCGCTAATCCTATGCTTGCGAAAGACCTCAAACAAAAGACGACCGAAGAATTGCAGTCCCTCGCCCAGGAATTGGAAGCGAAGCTGCGCGGCGCGCGGTTCAGCCTCGTGACGCGCCAGCTCAAGAACGTTTCCGAGGTCGGCGCCATGAAGCGCGACCTCGCCCGGGTCAAGACCGTCCTTCGCCAGTCGAAGCCACAGGCTTAATCCTCACGTATGTCGACCCAACAACCAGCTCGTCGTCGCTTGCAGGGCGTCGTCACGTCCACCGCGATGAAAGATACGGCCGTCGTGCGCGTGGATCGCCGCGTGGCCGACGAGAAGTACGGCAAGTATTTCACGGTCTCCAAAAAATTCATGGCACATGATCCTCAGCACCTCGCCCACGTGGGCGACCTGGTCGAGTTCGAGGAGTGCCGTCCGATCAGCCGCCACAAGTGCTGGCGCGTGATCGCGATGATCAAGGCGGCCTAAGAACCCGTATGGTCCAACACCGTTCCATGCTCGCCGTGGCGGATAACAGCGGAGCCAAGCTCCTGCAGTGCATCCACGTCAACGGCGGCTACAAGAAGCGCTACGGCGTGCTCGGCGACCTCGTCACCTGTGTGGTGAAGGAAGCCGCGCCCCGCGGCGCCGTCAAGAAGTCCGACATCGTCTACGCGGTCCTGGTGCGTTCCCGCAAGGAGACGCGCCGCACCGACGGTTCCTACATTCGTTTCGATGAGAACGCCGCCGTGATCATCGACAAGAAGACGAAGGAACCGAAGGGGACCCGCATCTTCGGCCCGGTCGCCCGCGAGCTCCGCTTGCGCGGCTATGCCAAGATCATCTCCCTCGCGCCCGAGGTCCTGTAATCCTATGGCTACCATCCAGATCAAGAGCGGTGACGAGGTCATCGTCATCGCCGGCTCCGCGAAGGGGACGAAGGCCAAGGTCACCCAGGTGTTCCCGCGGCTCGGCAAGGTCGTCGTCGAAGGGGTCAACGTCCGGACGCGCCACCTGAAAGCCCGCGGCCAAGGCCAAGCCGGGCAGAAGGTCTCGTTCGCGATGCCCATCGACGCCTCCAACGTCCAGCTCGTCGGCACCGACGGCAAGCCCATGCGCCACTCCAAGCGCACCAAGTAACCTATGACGCTCAAAGAACGCTACCAAAACGAGGTGGTGCCCGCGCTCAAGAAAGAGCTCGGCATCACCAACCCCAACGCCGTCCCGAAAGTGACGAAGGTTGTGGTGTCGGTCGGCTTGTCCCAGGGCCTCAAGGACCCCAAGGTGCTCGAGACGGTGGAGCAGACGCTCATCCGCATCACGGGCCAGAAGCCGGTCAAGACGAAAGCCAAGAAAGCCATCTCCAACTTCAAGGTCCGCCAGGGCATGGTCGTTGGCATGATGGTGACCCTGCGTGGCCAGCGCATGTGGGATTTCCTCACGCGCCTCACGCAGGTGACCTTCCCGCGCATCCGTGACTTCCGTGGCGTCTCGCCCAAGGTCATCGACGCGATGGGGAACGCTTCCTTCGGGTTCCGCGAGCATATCGCGTTCCCGGAAATCCGTTCCGACGAAGTCGAACGCATCCACGGCCTCCAGGTCACGGTGGCGACCACCGCCGGCGACCGCAAGCAGGGCAAGCACCTGCTCGAAGGCCTGGGCTTTCCCTTCCTGAACGCATAAATCCCCCCTTATGGCTACTCAGAATCAAATCGCCAAATCCAACCGGCCGCCGAAGTTCTCGACGCGCACGGTGAACCGCTGCTGGCGCTGCGGGCGCAAACACGGCTACATCCGCTTCTTCAAGCTGTGCCGTATCTGCTTCCGCGAACTGGCAAACCGGGGCGAGATCCCGGGTGTCACGAAGTCCAGCTGGTAAGACTCTCCACGTATGTTTACCGATCCAATCAGCGACTTCCTGACCCGCATTCGCAACGCGCAGGCCGCCCGTCATGAGACGACGTCCGCACCGGGTTCGAAGATCAAGCGCGCCATCGCCGACATCCTCGTTCGCGAGGGGTTCCTCGAAAGCGCCAGCGAGCAGACCGAAGAGGGGAAGAAGACCCTGACGGTTACGCTCAAGTACAACGCCAAGGTCCCGGCCATCCGCTCGATCCGCCGCGTCTCCCACCCGGGCCGCCGCATCTACAGCAAGTCTTCCGACCTCGTCTCGGTCCTCTCCGGACAAGGCATCTCCATCATCTCGACCTCGGTCGGGCTGATGACCAATAAAGAGGCTCGCCGCCGCAAGCTCGGTGGGGAGATCATTTGCGAAGTCTTCTAAGCCCTATGTCTCGTATCGGAAAGAAACCCGTCCTTCTCCCTTCTGGGGTGGAAGCGACGGTGGCCGACGGGGCCGTCACGATCAAGGGGCCGAAGGGGACGCTCGCCGTCCGCCTCGCCGACGGGGTTTCGGTCGCCAACCAGGCGGATCCGAAGGCCCTCACCGTCGCCGTGCGCGACGAGAACAAGGTGGATGACCGCGCCCTCTGGGGCCTCTTCCGCCAGCTCCTGCAGAACGCCGTCGACGGCGTGCAGAAGCCGTTCGAAAAATCCCTCGAGTTCGTCGGCGTCGGCTACAAGGTCGCCGTCGAAGGACGCAAGGTGATGATGGATGTCGGGTTCTCGCACCGCGTGCCGTTCGAACTCCCGGAAGGGATCGACGCCAAGGCCGAGAAGCAGATCCTGACCCTCACGGGCATCGACAAGTACCTGGTGGGAGAGACGGCCGCGCGCATCCGCCGCGTCCGCCCGCCGGAGCCCTACAAGGGGAAGGGGATTAAGTACACGGATGAGACCATCCGCCGCAAAGCAGGTAAGACGGCGAAAGCCTAACCTCTGATATGTCCACATTGTCTCGTAACACCCAAGCCGGCCGCCGCCTCGCGCGCGTCCGCGCCAAGGTGAGCGGAACGGCTGAACGCCCGCGCCTCTGCGTGGTGCGCAGCTTGAAGCATATCTCGGTGCAGGTGATCGACGACGTGGCGCGCAAGACCATCGTCGCCGCCTCGGATGCCAACCTTCCGGACAGCCTCGCCAAGGCCAAGAAAATGGAAAAGGCGCAGGCGCTCGGCAAGCTCATCGCCGAACAGGCGAAGGCGAAAGGCGTGACGACGGTCGTCTTCGACCGCCGCGATAAGAAATATCATGGTCGCGTTCGCGCGGTCGCCGAAGGCGCCCGTGAAGGCGGTCTCTCCTTCTAATATGTCTGATGTGATCCAACCAGCAACGCCAGAAACCGCCGCGACGCCTGAAACGACGCCGGCGGCTCCGGCCAAGCCCGCGACCCCGGTCGCGCGGCCCGGGTTCATCATGGCGAACCACCCGGGGACGGGAGCGGCCGGCCGCGGTCCCATGGGCGGTCGTGGAGGGATGGGCGGCCGTGGGGGCCAGGGAGGCCGCGGAGGCATGGGTGGTCGTGGCCGTGATGGCCGCGGTCCCCGCCGCGACGGCGACGTGC
>CAZIMD010000014.1:15056-23964 GCA_964540365.1 uncultured Gammaproteobacteria bacterium | reverse complement strand
ACGGGTTCGGCGGGATCGAGGGACAGGTCGGTGGCGATGGCGCGCAGCGGCGGGAGGTCGTGCGGTCCCGTCAGCCCAGGGAGGAACGTCGCAGCGAACGCCCGCCGCAGGGCCCGGACCCCCTCCTGCAGGGCCGGGCTTGCGGGAGGATCGGAACCGAGGATGTTGCTCGTCAGGGTTTCGTACTTCCGAGGCGAACGCACGAGGGCGTCGACCAGGAAGGAGAGGCGGGTGAGCTCGCGTTCAGGGAGATCGCTCATGGAGGGCCCTTTCGTGGGAGACGGGACTATCTGGCCACAGGGAGAGGAATCTGGTCAAGAATGCGGTCATTAATTCGCTAAATAGAGCGAAAAAGGATCCTGCCTCGGTCGCCTGGGAAAAATACTGCGTTTCATTTTTGGAAAATGGCTTTCTTCTGCGAAATTTCGCCATTTTATCCGTCTATGTATTACACCTTTCAGTACTTTAATCTTTTCTCCTGGCATACATAGCTTTAATTTTGTTTATACATACTTGACATATGTTAGGAAATTGTGGTATAATGTCGTGTCCTCCCGGCCGGGAAATCCCGAGCCCACGACGGACAAAGGAGTCAAAAAACCAAATGTCGACCACCGCCCGCGCCCTCACGCTCGCCGCCAACGCCCTGCTCGCCAGCCTCCGACACGGGGCCACGGGACCGGGGACGCCCGTCCACCCCACGCGCCCCGCGCGTGAGAGCGCGAAGGGGCCCGCCGACGAGACGATGCCCCCGAAGTCCGGCGAGGTCGAGGCCACCATGCCGCCCGACCTTTCCGAGGCCCATCGCGTCATCTGGTGCGGCGCCACGGACTGCCACCGTGGCCGCGTCATCAGTCCCCAGCTCGCGGCCGCGCGCCTGCGCGAGCGCTTCGGCATCGCATGCGCCGTCGACGAGGTCCTGCAGGCTCTCGTCGACGAGAGCCTCGCCGAGTGGCAGACCCCCTCCGGACCCGCGGTCCGGGGGCGGCAGCTCTCGCTGCCGTTCGCCCCCCGGGACGTCGCCGCCTACCTGGCGTCGACCCCGCCGCTCCCCCTCGCGGCCTAGCCCGCGGCGCGCAGCGGCCCTGAACCCCCGATCTCCGATCGGGGGTTTCCGCGTTTTCCGTGAACATGTTCTTTTCAGCAGCGTCACTTTTCTTGACAAATCAGCATTTTTCTGCTACCATGCGGGACTTGTTCCCTACGCGGGAATGAGCGATCTTCGCCCAAAAAACCGCCCACCAAAACGGAGTTCCAATGGCAAAGTCCAAGCAGATCGTGATGGCCCGCTTCCGCCTCGAGCGTCGCGCCCAAGTGGCGCTGCGCCACGCCTTCACCCTGGCGGAGCGTCTGGAGGCGCCGCTCCTCATCGTCCACGCGGATGACGAGGACCCGACGTCCGTGCGCGTCGCGCTGACACTGGCCGGCTTCGACGGGATGCCGGAGCGGGTCGGCCTCGTGCGGCAGGGGCATACGGAATGCTGCAACGGCCCCACCACCCTCTTCGTGAGCGCGGCGGACACGCTCCCCGCGGCACGGAAGGAAGCCCCGGCCGGCAGCCACGTCCTGCTCGCGGTCGAGGAGGACGGCAACCGGCCGTCGGCCCCTCGCATCTGCCTCCCCTTCGGCAGCCGGGCGGCCGTAGCGCACGCCGCCCTGTTCGCGATCCCTTTTGCGAAGCAGATCGGCGCGACCGTGGTCGCGTGCCACACCACCTACCTCCGCCCCAAGGAGCGGGGCCCGGTCGCAGAACGTCACCTGAGCCCCGAGGCGCAGGGGATGCTCGCCCGCCTCAAGCGGCTTGCCGCCGCCGAGGGCGTGGAACTCGTCGTGAAGCTGGCCGCGGAAGCGGCGACCATCCACGGATACGCGACGCAGGTCGCGAACGAGGAGGGCTGCGCGTTCATTATCGTCGCCCAGGGCGCCGCGTTCCGAAACGGCAGCGCCGAGCGCATCGCGGCCACGAGCAACATCCCCGTCCTCGCCGTCGCAACGACGGACGGGGCGGCGGCCGAGGCTTTCTACGCCCTCGACGCCACTCCCTTGCCCTCGGAAGCTGACGACGAGCCCAGCGGGCCCATCCCGGGCCTGCGGCCATGGCACCGAAACCCCGTCACGGCCGAGCTCCTCGCCGCGGCGCACTACGTCGTCAAAACGGCCGTCGGACTCGTGATCGGAAGCCTCACCGGCTCGCTCGTGATCCTCTCGGACGCGACGCACAAGGGCGGTGACGCCCTGCAGGGGATCCTGGTCGCGCTGGGGATGCGGTTTGCGGGCCACAAGCGGCCCGGGTACCACTTCGACCTCCGCAGCCTCGAGACGGGTGGGATGCTGGGTCTCGGCGCACTCATCCTCTGCACCGCCTTCCTGCTCATCAGCGAGGCGGCGGTCGGGCTCCTGGCCCAGTGGCCGGTGGCCGACGGCGCGATCCGTCGTGTCCTTCCCCTCCCCGCCCATGTGCCGGCCCGCATCGAGCCGGGCATGCTTCCCTGGATGGCCGGATTCATGCTGATCAGCATCATCCTGTCGCTCCTCGTGAGCCGCTACCAGATCTCGGTCGGCAAGGAGAGCAAGGAGGCCATGCTCGTGGCCGACGGCGAGGAGACCTTCAGCGACTCCATCACCGAGGTCGGGGCGCTCCTCGGCATCATCGGGGCCCAGGGGTTCGGCTGGCCGTGGGCGGATGCGGTGAGCGCGCTCGTCGTGTCCGTCTTCGTGCTTCGGGCCGGCGCGGAGGTCTTCCTCAAGGGCTGGCGCAGCTTCTTCGGCAAGTCGCTCGGCGACGAGGTCGAGGACGCGATCCGCCAGGCCGCGCTCCAGATCCCCGGAATCGAGAGCGTCGACCGGGTCATCACGAGCACGCACGGGCTCAGCCTCGCGCGCTGCTCGCTGCGCATCCGGGTACGGACGGGCTCGGCGCGCCACCCGGCCATCCGCGCGCACCTGCAGCGGGTAGCGGAGGCGCAGCTCCTCGGGCTTGAAGGGATCAAGGACGTGTTCCTCGACCTCGTGATCGACGCGCCCGAAGACGAGCCGGTCCGCTTCGCCTTCGCTTGCCGCCGCGAGGCGACGGGCGCCTACACGGTCGTGGCGCGGCCCGACTTCGCGACGCACCTTCTCATCTGCGACCAGGTCGGCAGCGACTCAACCGACAGCGAGGTCACTCCGCACGCCGTCAATGGCGGCGAGGTCTGGACCTTCGCCCGGGCCAAGCGCGTCGAGACCGTCCTCTTCCACGCGAAGGCGAACGAGACGCTGCCCAAACCTCCCGGCAACGGGGTCAGGATCGGCTGGGCCCACTCCCCCGACCCGCTGCGCTGCCTCGGCGTCGCCTGACGCCACCCACCTCACCCATCCGCGATCCGTCGCAGGTGGGTGGTTTTTTTCGCGTGCGCCTCAGGATTCCTTGCGCGCTTTCCACGTCAAACAAAAAGGGCCAGATACCCCTCCCCACCTCAAACCACGCCGCCGTCACCGATCATCGTCGCCCTCATCCGACGGATCGACGCCCTGCATGCCCGGGGGTAGATCATGGCGCATGCGGGGATCATTCCCATTCCGATTGAACACGCGAATGGTTCGCGCGCTTATCGCACGTCACAAGCCGGTCACATCACGATAAAAAAAGACGGGCGGCCGCATGGTGCGGACCGCCCGTAGGGACTAGGCCTAGCCGATGGCCAACGCGCGGGACGGCGCCGGAACGACGGGAGGCGGGACCGGCAGGCACAGCTCCGCCCACACCGGACTCACCTGCCCCATCACCTTGACCTGAAGCGCATCCAGGTCACGCTCGAACGCCGCGGCTCCGGCAGGACCATCCTCACGACGGACGTTCTCGTGGACGATGACGAACCCGCCGTCACGCGCGTGGAGTTCCGCGAGGGCCGTGAGCTTGCGCGCGGTCGGCCACTGCAGGGCCCGCACCGCGGCGAGGACATCGGCCGGGAGCCCACGCTTGGCGGCGAGCCCATCGCGGTCGGGGCTGCCCACGATCAGGACCTGGTTGCAGACGAGCCCCGCCAGCCCCATCTCGAGGAGCTGGGCCATCTGCACGAACACGAGCCCCTTCTTGCCACGCAGGAAGTCGCGGTAGAGGGCCATGACGAGCGGACGGGTGAGCTCGACCACCCAGGCGCGATCACGGTCAGCCCGCGGCGAGCCGAAGAGCTTGCCCTTGAGGACGGCCGTCTCGATCTTGGTGCCATCGCTCGAGAGGATCGCGGGGCCGAAGCGCCGGGCGAGCGCGCCACGGACCCTTTGGCAACCCTCCGTCGTGCCCGCATACACCCCGCGCACGAGCAGGGCATCGAAGTCGACCTCGTAAACATGGGTGGCGCCGTAGGTCTGGCGCAGCCGCTCGACGAGCTTGGTCGTAACGTACGACTTGCCACACGCGATGGTGCCGACCACGCCAATCGTGATGAGGCCGTGCTCTCGCCGGATGACGGGCGCGGCCACGAAGGCCGGCACGAGGCCTGGGAGATGCACGTCGAGCTTGGCGCAGCCCTTCGCCAGCGTCGATGAGGCAAGTCGGAGGAAGTCATCCGTCTGCTTGATCAGGATCGTGGGGATGCCGGGGCTGATGCGCTCGTTGAGATCCATCTGCCGCCGCTCCTCCGCCGAGTCCTTGGCATCGCGGTAGCCGCGGAAGATCGCGGTCGCGCCGTTCAGCGCGCACCAGTCGAGGACGAGGCCGTCGGTGACCGCGACCGTGACGTTGGTCAGCCCTTCGCGCGCGACGTAGCGCCGGACCAGCGCCGCACGCTCGTCGGGGGTGAACACCCCCTTCTTGTCAGGGTTCACCGCGATCAGCACGACGAGCTGACGGCACCGCTTGGCGGCAGCGACGACGAGCGCGACATGCCCCTCCTGCATGGGATCGAAGGACCCGGGGAAGACCGCCTTGGCGGGCTGGCGATCGCTCTTGAATCGATACCAGAGATGCACGAAGCAGAACGCGAGGAGGAACGAGAGGAGTGGAATGAACTGGCCCATGACTTGGTCTCCTTGGGAATGCCGCAGCTTTCCCTAGTGTTCGTGGGAAGAACGCCTGTGTTCAGGATCGAGCATTCTATCATCTTTTGCCTATGTTGTCAAAGAATGCCTGGCCGTGACGGCGACCGATTCGCGCCAAAGAAAAAGCCCTTGCCTAAGGGAAAAATCGTTGCTTTTTGGCTCAGATAGTGAAAAATCCTTGACAAAACGGCAATTTTATGATAGAATGTGCGACCCCTAAACGTCGTGTTTTCGGGCAACAATACAACAGGGAGAATCGCGATGATCGGTTTCCTCGTTCCTCAGACCTTCGTTTCGATCAATGCCATCTGGGCGGCGATCCGCCAACTCCACGCCACGGTCAGGGCCCAGCCCGTGCGCCAGCGCACCTACTGGGCCATCAACGCGACCGGGGGCGCGGCGGAAATCGCCTCCGCCCTGCTCGCCATCGGTGGCGCCTCGGGGATGTTCTTCCTCTCGGAGAACCCCTACCACCCGGCGGCCTCGTGGGCGTACACCGGCAGGCAGCACCACGACGACATCCCCGCCGTCTGCGAAGAGGCTGCCCTGCGGCTCTCGACCGGCATCGGCAAGATCGCGCGTGACCGGCTGCAGAGCTACGCCGCCGTCCCCAGCCACCAGCGGGACAAGCGCACGGGCGAGGTCCTCCTCGATCCCAAGGACCCCCCCAAGATCATCGCCCTCGGCGCGACGTCCGCCACCCAGACGCGTGACAAGCGCGGCGGGGGTGACCGCACGCACTTCGCCGTGACCTACGCCAACGGCGAGGCATACACGGTAGAGGTCTGGTTCGACCGCGACGGCTGGGAGGGCAAGCACGGGACCGAGAACGACGACGTGATGCGCGGGCTGCAGAACCTGCTCCTCACGGTGTTCGGCCTGAACCTCATCCTGGAGGCCATGGGCTGCCCGCAGATCCCCATGTCCTACAAGGGGCTGCCCGGCAAGATCTACTGCCGGCAGATGATCTTCGCCCCCGACGGCGACACCTTCACCCTCGAGCCGCGGCGGCACCTGGCGCCGCTCGAGGAACTCACCGAGGAGAGCCTGGCGGCAGCCCCCGTCTTCTACGCAAGCGGCACCCGCGATCGATCGTTGAGTGGCACAAGGGGGATGACCCTCATCCCCTCGAGCCTCAACACCCTCACGGCGGCGCACCGCCACATGGAGACCGTCATGGAGGCGGCGGCCCCCCTGCGCCGCCTGCTGCACGTCCTCAACCGGACGCACCCTGACAAGCAGGCGACCCCGCTCCCGCTCGACCAGACGCAGGCACGCCTCCAGGCGTGTCGCGGCCACGTGAGCGTGATCGTCCGCAACGGCGGGGCGTACTACGCCGACATGGCTGAGGAGTACCCCGACGCCTGGATCGCGATCGGCGAGGATGTCTTCCGCAAGCTGGTCGACCCGAACAACCCCCGCCGCGACGCGGACCTGGCGCGCATGCAGCGCGCAGGCGCGACGCTGATCGTCTTCGGGCGCGACGGTGCGCACATGGACCGGGAACGCATCCCGAACGGCTTCGAGCCGCTCTTCCGGGACGTGCGCGACCTCTTCGCCGACCACCCGGACCCGGCCTGGCGCAAAGGCTTCACCGGCGAGACGCCCGTGATGTCGTCCACCCTCCAGGGCCTCACCATGGGCGACCGCAAGCCCAAGGCCTGACCCCCCTCCCCCGACCAACGCCCAGTTGGCCGGGGGTCTTCTTTTTTCCACAAAAAAGATCCGCGCAAGCGGATCAGGCGGCCGACCGTTCGGCGGCTGGACGCAGCTGGGCCCATGAGACCGCCTCTCGACGCCGCAAGGCGCACAGCACGGCCTGGGAAGCATCGATGAGCGCGTTCCACTCCGCCGGATCGAGGAGGAACGTGCGGTCAGGCCCGCGCGACAGGCGGATGAGCGGCTGGAGGACCGCAGCGACCCGCTCGACCGACAGTGCCGGTGACCGGTACAGCACCACGAACTCATCGTCCGGGTCGAATGCCGGCGCCCCGAGGGACGGATGCAGCAACCGCTCGAGATCCTCGAGCCAGAACGCGAAACAGCCACGACGCGGGCGATGCTGGTCTTCCAGGATCAGCGAGGGACCCGCCCACACGAGACGGAGGCCGGACAGAGACGGCTCGGCCCCCTGGGAATGAGACGCCATCAATCTCTCCTTTCTTCACGCCGAACGGTTCAAGCCTACCCGGAAACGAACGGTGCGGCAATCCAGCCTTACCCGCGCCGTGCCGCGGCGAGCGCCCGGGCAAACCGGACCTCATTCCCACCATGCTCGCGCGCGAAGGCAGCCGCATACCGAACCATCTCCTGATGGATGGTGGCGTTCGCTTCCGGATCCCCCGAAAAGCTGAGCACGAACAACGGCGCCTCCCCCAACCACGCGGCCGCTTGGTCCACCTGCGTCGGATTCTGGGCTTTGTTAAGCACAAAAACGTGCGGCGTCCCAAACCAGTCCAGGCCGGCAGCGATCTGCTTCGCCGTCTTGGTGGCATGGACGGTGGGCTCGGTCACGATATAGGCCAGGTCCATCCCGGCAGCGATCCCGCTCCCGACCATGTCCATGCCGGCGGTCGAATCGACGACGACGGCTTCTTTCTCGTCCAATACCAAGCCCGGCAAGACCAGCTTGAGGCCGCTCGCCAGGACATGGCTACAGGCCTGGCCCGATTGCACCTCCTCCGTGTGCGGCCCGGCCGCCATCAGCCAAAAACGGGGGCGGATTTCTTTCGCAAGCAAGCGGATGACCGGGTCATCCGTACGCAAGCGGATCTGGATCCGCGGTTCACGCGTCAAACGGGCCGAGAGCTTTTCACCGGCAGTCATCCCGACCAGCTCCTTCAGCTCCTGGCGATGCTCGCCCAGATATGGGAACGCCTCGGGCTCGCCGACCACGTTAAAGAGCAGATCCATGTTGTGGTCCGCATCGATCGCGAGGGTGGCGTAGCCATCGGCCTGCAACGCCCGCGTGAGCGCGGTCGCGACCGTAGACTTGCCGCTCCCCCCTTTGCCTAAGCAGCCGATGATCATACGAAAAAGATGAAGCGTGAACGAGTAGAGAAAAGGCCTCCGGGAGGAGGCATCAGGCCGAGGCGAACGCCTCCGTACTGGTGGCGGGAACCCCGGACGCGAGCGGCTGCATCGCCTGGCTGATGGGGCCGGCCAGGTTCGTCATGAGCCCGAGCAGGCGGACATGGAGCTGGCGCGCCTGCGGACCGAACTCGCAGGCGGGCGGCAGGTCGCTCGCGTTGGCGACGTGCCGGAACGGCATCCCCACCTCGTTGGCCCGTTGACGGGCCGCCTCGCGGGCGCGGATCAGGGGCGAGTCGAGGTATGCGGCGAGCGCCGTCACGGGCAGGAAGACCACCTCGCAGCAGTGCCCGGTCGTGAAGACGAAGCCGAAGCGCGCGAGGACGGCATTCAGGCGGTAGACCGCCTGCGCGCTCATGAGGAAGCGCGGGACGCCCTCGTGCACGGCCTGGAGCAGGTCGGTCTGGTAGCGGGCGGTGACCGCACCGCGGGCGTCGTAGACGTAGGCCCCGAGCGGCAGCCGCACCCCGTCCGGAACGACGGCATCCGCCCTCCCCTTCAGCTGCCAGGCGCGGAAGGCCTCGACGATGAAGGCGAAGACGAACATGGGCGGACGGATGGACGCGGCGGGAAACGCCTCGGTCAGCGCGCGGACCAGCTCCGGCAGCTGCGAGGGACCGTCGAACCCCACTTCCGCCGCGAGGGCAGCGAAATCCTGATCCGTCACCGGGCGGTCCCAGGTGGTATAACGAACATCACACATGAATGCACCTCCTTATGGCGCTCCCCCATTTAAATGCAACAGTGTTGCACTTGTCAAGGGGGGCGATCTTCCCTAAGATCAGCCCATGGATCCGAC
>CAZIMD010000014.1:11549-14956 GCA_964540365.1 uncultured Gammaproteobacteria bacterium | reverse complement strand
GTCACCTGCCTCATCTGCAAGAAGACCCAGAACGTCGAGGTCTGCGGGATGAACCACCTGACCGCCGCCATCGAGCAGGCGGCAGACCAGTTCGCGCAGATCACGGATCACACGTTTGAGATTTTTGGGGTGTGCAAGGCGTGCGCGAAGAAAAATATTGCTCGCTTGACGAATACCTAAACGTACGCCGCCTCATCCAGACGTGGGCCCGGCGTTTTTTGGATCGCTTTTTAGACGGCACGCAGGTCGCGCAGGCAATTCATCGGGACGGCGATTTCCGCCATGTGGTTTTCAATGCCTAGAAGAGAATCGATCCTTGTTCCTGGGGCGCGAGGCGATGACGCCGACATACCCGCCCGCCTTTCCTCCTCCTCAAGCCAAAAAGAACCAAATACGGGCGCCCCCGTCTCCCGACGGACGGCGCGCAATCCGGCAAGGGCCCCATATTCCGCATCACGCTCGATGAGGAGCGTGGGCAAGCGGAACACGTCCTGCACCGTAACCGATCCGAATAGGACGGTGTCCGCATTGGGAAGCGCCGCCTCCGCTTCGATGAACGCGCGCCTCGTGGAAGCGACGAGGTCCGCCAGCTCGCGCATCTCGTCGTCTGGGGCCTCGCCAGCGAAAAGCGCCCTCCGCATCGTGAGATCATCGCGATGGCGTATCCACTCGGCCTTCGCCGCTTCGGAACGCTCACGCGCGAGGAACCAATCACGCTGGAACGCGCCCAGGAGCCTCTCCACCTCCGCCTCATCGTAAAAATGCCTCAAGATCTCAGAAATGGCGGCACACCCCTTTGCCGTACGGACACGGTCCGTCATCGCGCGCGGGTCAGCATACCCCGGATCGCTTGCCAGCAGGTAAAACGGGTATAACTCAGCGAACATCCCCGCTTCCTGCTGGTCGGCGTGCCGCAGCTCATGCAGCAGCGTATGTGGCGCGGTCGGGCGAAGGGGATGGGTGATCCTAACCTCCCCCAGCGCGCCGCCGTTTGCATGCGCGTCCTCAGGCGTATAACGCGAATAGTCCCCCTGCGCTATCATCAAGCCTGGAACGGCATAGACCCGCGAGCGTGAACCGTTGAACCGTTCGATCAGATCGTATTCACGCACGACCCGATCGACGCCCGTCACCAAGATGGCATGCTTCCGCATCTCCCGCCTGAGCAGGCCCGAAGCGTCCTCTTCCACCGGACCAAAATCTACGAATCCCCTCAGGACGCGCCCCGTCTCTGGGCTCGCAAACGAAAACGGCACGCGGATACACGCCTCCGGCATCACCTCCAAGACCTGCGGGCGATCATCCATGAGGTATCCGACGCCGAACCGGTACCCTCCTTGCGCCGCGTCAAACGAAGGCCTGATCCGACAGGTACGGGTCGCGCCGTCGCGGATGAAGGTGAGCTCCCGACCCCCGTCTGCGTCCAGTTCCAACAACCCGGCCTGGATATCGGCTCTCGTGAGTCTCGTTTTCCCGTCATCCATGATCATTTCGCCACCGACATGCGTAATGATGTCGCCAACGCGGAGGCCAGCCTCTTCTGCCGGCGTTCCTGGATAGACCTTCGCGACGGACAAGAAATACCGCGACGGGATCGGCTCACGCACCTCCACCACCCCTTCAGGCAGCGTATGGACGGGCCACTCGCGATCCTTGCGCGCCTCTACCCACTTGGGACGCATAACGGATGGTTCGGACTTCATAGAAAGTGAGATCGATTCGTGAAAATGGGGTAACGGGAACAGGATATCATATGGCGCCGATTCCCTCCTCGCTGCCCATGCTGATTATCAGCGCGGGATACGCGTCACGAAAAACAAAACGCCCCTGTTCATCACGAGGGCGTTTATGGTGCCGAAGGCCAGGATTGAACTGGCGACGCAAGGATTTTCAGTCCTTCGCTCTACCACTGAGCTACTTCGGCCCGTGGGCGGCATGGTACGGAAATGGCGCCATTTTGGCAAGAGGAGGTACAACTATGCCTGTTTTCGCATAAAAGAACTCGCCGGAGAACGGCGAGCGGGTCAGAGGCACGGGATACGGAGCCCGGTGCGTGGGTCGATGCCGCCGCAGCGGGGACCCGTGGGGATGTCGCGGTGGCGACGGCGCGAGGTCCGCGCACGGCGACCCGCTTCCTCGGCGGGCGGCGCGTCTTCCGCCTGGGCCGCATCGACGGGATCGGGAGCGTCCGCCGGGACCGCTGCCGCGTCCGCCGGGTCGGGCACCGCGATGGGCTGCGCGAAGGCCAACGCGTTCGGCGCCGGCACGATGGCGTCCGGCACGGGGGACGACGCGATCGCGGGCGGGCGCGTCGGCCGGTGGTTGAGCCGCCACAGGCCGGCGAGGACGGACACGAGCAGGAGCAGGGCCGCCCCGCCGATGGCGAAATGCCACCGTTTCGGCTCGGGCAGCGGCGGCGTCAGGCGCGACACCGGTTCGAGGCAGGCGTCCAGGTCGCGGAGGAAGTCTTGCGCGGCCTGGAAGCGGTCCTTGGGATCACGGGCCAGGGCCTTACGGAAGAAGATGTCGATCCAGTCAGGGACGTCCTTACGGAGGTGCCTCACCGGCAGCAGCTTCCGCGGCCCCGTCTGCTTGTCGAAATGCACCCCACCCCACGCCGCAAAGGCGACGCTGGCCGGCGTCTCCGGGTCAGAGACGCGGCGAATGTCAGGCGCATCCTCATAGGGCGGGAAGCCCGTGAGGAGCTGATAGAAGATGCAGGCCAGCGCATACAGGTCGACCCGGTACTCGGTGTTGTGTTCGACCTGGCCGGCGAGCTGCTCGGGCGGCATGTAGGAGAGCGTCCCGAAGACCTGCCCGATCAGCGTGATGTGGGAGCCGATGATCGTATCCCCCTTGTTTGGCTCGTCGGCGACGCGGCGCGTGGCCGCATCCTTGACCAAGCCAAAGTCGATGAGGACCGGACGGATCGACTTCGTCACCGGGTCGCGCACGACCATGATGTTGCCCGGCTTCAGGTCGCGGTGCAGGACCTGGTGCCGATGGACCTCGGCGAGGGCCTCGGCGAGGGCCCGGACGACGTCGATCGCTTGACCGAATTCGAGCGCCTTCACGACGGCATCCGACCCTTCCCCACCGGGCATCGAGACGGGGACCGGACCGCATCGCCAGAGGTATTCATCCAAGGGCTGCCCCTGGAGAAGCTCCATGACGAGGAAGAGCCAGCCTTCCTGATCACGGCCGAGATCGATCACGCGCACGATGCCCGGATGGTTCATCTGCGCGAGGACAGTCCCTTCGCGGATGAAGCGGAGGCGTGCGCCCTCCGAGTCCTTGTACGTCCGCGGATCGACGAGCTTGATGGCCACGTCGCGTCCCAAGTCGTGCTGGGTCGCGACGTAGACCTGGCCCATGGCCCCCTCCCCCAGCCTCCTGGTGAGGGTATA
>CAZIMD010000014.1:0-11449 GCA_964540365.1 uncultured Gammaproteobacteria bacterium | reverse complement strand
TCGCGACGTAGACCTGGCCCATGGCCCCCTCCCCCAGCCTCCTGGTGAGGGTATAGCGGCCGTTGATGACCCGTCCGATGTTGGCGTCTTTGCGTTCGGGAGGCGAAGCATTGGTCGCCGCAACGGGTGAATGCCGTGCCGCCTTTTCATCTGACATGTCTCCACCTTCCTTTTTTTGAACCGACTCCGTCAGAACGACGGATGCCCGCCATTCCAACATGTTTTTTCCTTTTTGTCAAGCCAAAAACGGACGGGGATATTCGGCTCTCGTGACAAGGGGGCGACGCGCCAACGGGGCGCCATGGGCAGAGATTCCATCCACGCGCGACGCTGGGGGCGTGTTCGCCACCGGAACCCTTGGCGTACAGGCCACGGCCTGGCGCGTTGGGTTCGAGAAACCGAATTAGGCCGAATTCCCACATCCGTTTCTTTAGTATGTCATTCTGACGAGATTCGTCAAAAGCGATGCGCCTTCCGGAAGGGGTGTGTGGGGCTGGCGCCCCACGGCCCGCCATTTCTGCTCGGGTGGGGCGGTCCCCGGTTCGGTGCCTCTTTTTCTCGGACCTGAACTCGCAACTTGTTCCGGGGATGGATGGCTCACACAGCAGGTCCGAGAAAAAGAGGCACCGAACCGGGGACCTGCGCGGAGAGGGGGGAGACAAAGAAAGAAGAACTCGGACGGGGAATAGGTACGCCCGTCATCGTCCTTGCAGCGTGAGGTAGGCCCAGACGAGGGCGGCGACCGTCATGACGAGGAGGGCGATCCCGAGCACGACGTTCGCCCAGCGGCCATTGCGGTGCGTCCCCATGACCTTGCGATGGTTCGCGAGCCAGAGAATCGCCAGAAGGAGGGGCGGGGCCAATAGGGCGTTCAGAATCGCTGACCAGATCAGCATTTGGATCGGAGGAAGGTCCCAAACATTGAGCAGGACGCCACCCCCCATGCAGAGCGCCAGGACCCCATAGAAAAGGGGGGCCTCTTTCCAGGTATCGTTGAGGCTGGAGCGCCAGGACTTGAGCTCGGCAACGGCATAGGCGGCCGAACCGGCGAGGACGGGGATCGTGAGCAGGCCGGTGCCGACGATGCCCAGCACGAACAGCGCCACGGCGATCGGGCCAAGAAAAGGGCGCAACACGAGGGCGGCCTGATCGGCACCCGTGATGGCCGTGATGCCCTGCCCATGGAGCGTGGCGGCGGCCGCGGCGACGATGCACCAGAAGATCACGTTCGAGACGACCATGCCAAAACTGACATCGAAGCGCATCTGCGGGAGCTGCTCCCGATTCGCCATGCCGCACGCGGCGCCGGAAGCGGGCGCGTGGCGTTCGCAATCCGCGGTCTCCTCGACCTCCTCGGCGGCTTGCCAGACGTATAAATAGGGCGAAAGCGTGGTCCCCAAGATCGCGATGATCACGAGCAGGTACTCCGCGCTCGAAACAGGCTGCGGAATAAGCGTCGCCAAAAATGCCTGTGACCACGGCATCTTCACGAAAAAGAGCACGCCGACGTATGCCATGAGGCTCAAGACCAACCAACGCAATACTTTCGCATACGAGGCGTACGATAAAAAGACCTGCAAGGCGAACGAACCGACGGCAAACGCCCCGATCCAGAACCAACGCGACCCCGGCAACAGCAACGCCATCGACGCGGCCATCATGTTAAGGTCGGCGGCGATATTGAACACGTTCGCCCCCACAAAGAGCAGCGCGAGCAGCCACCCCAACCAGCGCGGAAAATACCGACGGAAAAGACCGAATAGCCCCGTACGCGCAACCAAGGCGATCCGTGCGCACGTTTCCTGCACGGCGATCATGAGCGGCACCGTAAAGACCGCCAGCCACAGCGGCGCAAACCCAAACTGCGCCCCCGCTTGGGTATAGGTCACGATCCCGGCCGGGTCATCATCCGACGCCCCCGTCACCAGCCCGGGCCCCAAGTGCCCACCAAAAGAACGCCACGAACGCTTCATGGAGGTAGTATGCCACATTCGAAGAGTTGACAGAACCCTCGTTTCATGCGATCCTGCAGGACCGTTTTCCCAACAAGGAGCATGGAAATGGACCTTCGTTCGCTCGGTCTTCCCGACTGCCTCGATCCGCTCGCCAAACGCCACCTGGACCACGTCCGCGACATCGCGGACCGGACCCTCGGGGACCTGGAAAGGCGCATCCCTCCGCTGACGGCGGAGGAGCTCGACGCCGCGTCCCCGTCCACAGCGACCGAGGCGCGGATGCCGATCCGTTCGGGCGCGTCACCGGATCTGGAAGCGCGGGTCCTGGAAGCGACGCTTCATCTGGGCATCACCCGGGTCCGGTTTCTCAAACTCGGCACCCTGACGGGTCCGCAGGGGCCCTACCGTGCGGGCCCCGACGATGACGATGGCGCGATCGTCATCAAGCAGGCCCATCCGCGATACAAGGACCTGCGCGCCCTCGCCGAAGAGCGCTTCTGGGTGGAACGCTCCTTGGAGCATGTGGGTCGTGAAACCGGCTTGTCGATCGCCGTCCAACCGGTCAACTGGTGCTACTACATCGCCAACCGGCTCTTCCGCCCCTTCCAATACCGTCTCGATGGGCACAATGGAGCCTCCCTGCCGACGATTTCCCCGATCAGCGCCTGCATCCGGAACGGGCTGCGCGCTGCGGCCGCCTACCCCATCCTGCTCGCCGTCCTCGGACGGGCTTGGGACGCGGAACGGCTCGCCAAGATCAGCGGCCTCATCCCCGACTGCCTCCCCCTCTGGAGCGCCGACGGGAGGGCAGAGCTGACCGTCCTGGTCCGGGACGCAGTCGCCTGAGCTTCGGCTCATTTTTTGTTTATCTTCGCGAAAACTTGACAAAATAATGGTTTTTTGCTATACTCAGACGTTCGTTCGGCCACTTTTTTCCCGAGCGAAACAACGGAGACACAGGACTATGCGCATCCCCCTCATCGCCATCCCCATCATCGGCCTCGCGTGCGCCGCCATCACCCTCGACGAGGTCCCCGAGCGGCTCGGAATCGCCCGGAGCCGGTTCCAGATCGGCGACCGGCTGATCCTCCGCCCGAAGGCGTTCCGCTTCTCGCGCGATCACCGCGCGGCCTTCGCCATCATCGGCGAGCGCCTGGAGAGGTTGTCGCGCGACGGAGCGTTCCTCACGGAGTTCTCGGACAGCGAGATCCTGGCCTGCGAGCGCTACCGACGCTTCTCGCTCCGGGCGTGGCACGACGTCCTCGACTTCTTCGTCGGGGAGGGGCTGCTCACCCGCTCGTGGCGACTCGTGTTGCCGAACGGGCAGGATGGTGTTCATGTCCCGAACTGGGCAGCGGACGGCGGCCCCGTCCCAGGCCTCGACCACGTCCCCACCAACCGCGACCCCCTCCAGGGCGAGCTCCCCTTCTGGCCCGGCCGCCTCGACTACGCGGTCAAGCTCGGCATGGTGGGGCAGCCCTACGCGATCGCGAAGGGATACGGCAGCCACCGGATCATGCTCACCGAGCAACACTTCGAGGCCGTCTACGACCTCGAGCGCGCCGCCGGCGAGTGGTGACGGAGGGAGCTGGAGACCATCCCTACCGGCGGGCAGAGACCTTCTGCCTGCTTTTCTTTTCCACAAAAAACCAGCGTGAATGCTGGTTTTTCCTTGCGATTCTTAGGCCTCGTTCAGGAACCACTTCGGATCGTACTGCACGCGATCGTTGACGTGCTCGTACGTGTGAAGTTCCGTCTCGCTGAACCATACCGGGATCTCCTGCTTCGCCTCGTCGACGTTGCCGGACGCGTGGATGATGTTGCGGAGCGGACGGCCCTGCTGGTTGGCAAGGGCGTAGGTGTCATGGGAAAAGTCACCGCGGATGGTGCCCGGCGCGGACGAAGCCGGCTCGGTCGAACCGACGAGCTTGCGGATGAGGGACACGGCTGCCTCCCCTTCCAAGACCAACGCCACGAGCGGCGCGGAAATGAGGAAGTCGACAAGCCCTTTCTTGATGTCGGCACCGTAGGCCTTGTGGTCGGCGAACGGGAACGGTTGGCCGTTGGCTTCGTATTTGGCCTTGGCCTTGGTATACACGCCCATCATCCATTCTTCGGTGAGGGCATAGTGCTTATCAACGTCTTCCTGGGCCGGGTGGACCATCTTCATGGCCACGAGCTTGAGACCGGCTTCTTCGAACCGCGAGATGACCTTGCCGACCAGGCCGCGCTGGACGCCGTCTGGCTTGATGAGGACGAGGGATTGTTCCATAGTTATGGGCATTCTACGCAAGAGCCCGAAAAACCGCAAGTCCCAGCCAAAAAACGGTAAAATGCGGGCGATTCCTGGAAGCCTTGCCAATCCGCGGACATTTTGCTAAGGTGCGTCCAAATATTCTCTTTATTGCTACCACCTATGGGTCTTCCTGGACATCGCCGGACTTCCTCGCACAAGCGCCGCCGCGCCTCGCATTTCGCCTTAAAACCGGGCGCCCTTGTCATTGACAAGGCCACCGGCCTCACCCACCGCCCCCACCGTGCAGCTCCGGGCGCTTTGGAGTACAATGGAAAAGCGATCCATGTGAAGGGCCGCGACCGCAAGGCCGCCAAGCTCCTCAACAAGGCCCGCGCCAAGTCCACGAAGGCCGCCGCCCACGACCACGCCGGTCATGACCATCATGACCACGAGGGGCACGACCACGCGTCCGAATCCAAGGCCTAACAGCCGAGCGGCTTCGGCCGCTTCTCCGTTTTCGCTCTTTCTTTGCCGCTCTTTCTTATGTCCAACCGCCACCTTGCGCGCCGTTTCGCCCTCCAAGCCCTGTACGAATGGGATTTTTGGGGCTGTGACCGGGATCCGGTAAGCATTTGCGAACGCAACGTCGAACGTTGGACCGTTGAAGAGAGCGAATCCTTCGACGAGACGGCGTTCGCCCTGGGCCTCGTCCGTGGGATCCTCGAGCACCAGGCGGCGATCGACAAGACGATCACGACGTTTGCGCCCGATTGGCCGCTTGAGAAGATCACCACCATCGATCGCAACATTTTGCGCATCGGCGTGTACGAGTTGCTCTACAATTTTGAGATCCCCAGCAAGGTTGCCATCAACGAAGCCATCGAACTCGCCAAATCGTTCGGCGGCGATTCGAGCGGACGCTTCGTGAACGGCGTGCTCGGCGCCGTATACCGTGACCAGTTGAGCAAAGGCGTCGCGAAAGACTCCGACCTGCCCAAACCGTCGGTCCTGCTTGACGATGACGAGGACGACCTGGACGACGAGATCGATCGATCGCTGGTAAAAGACCTCCCCCACGTTTCATCCACCTCTTCCCCCGAGTAAGTATGGACCTCTCCCATCTTTCCGTGCTGGAGGAGCGCTTGGGCCATGCCTTCCATGACCGATCGCTCCTCCTGCAGGCGGTTACGCATCGTTCGTACCTCAATGAGCACAGCGACTTCGCCCACGAGCACAACGAGCGTCTCGAGTTTTTAGGCGACGCCGTGCTTGAGCTGATCGTGACGGAACACCTGTATAAGACCTATCCCAACCCCGAGGGCGTCCTCACCAACTGGCGTGCGGCCCTCGTGAACGCGAAAACGCTGGCCGGCATCTCGCGCGAGCTCGCGTTCGAGGAGTTCCTGCTCCTCTCAAAGGGCGAGGCGCGCGACAAAGACAGCAAGGCGCGCATGTATATCTTGGCCAACGCCATTGAGGCCATCATCGGAGCGATCTATCTCGACGGCGGCATGAAAGACGCCGAAACGTTCATCCAGGCGAAAATCCTGTCGATCTTGCCGCGCATCATTGAGCTGGAGCTGTACGTCGACGCGAAGAGCAAGTTCCAGGAAACGGCCCAGGAGATGCTGGGAATCACGCCCACCTACAAGGTCCTCGACGAGCATGGCCCGGACCACCAGAAGGAGTTCACCGTCGGCGTATTCCTGGAACGCGAACTCGTGGCAAGCGGAAAGGGAACCTCGAAGCAGGAAGCGCAACTCGCCGCCGCCGAAGCCGGCCTGCAAAAGAAGGGCTGGCAGGGCAAGGTCGGCGCGGTTGCCAATCCCCCGTCGGTTCGTTAGGCTGCGGCGTACGGAAGCCCCACGCGAACGTCGCGCATCCTTAGCTTAACGGATAAAGCTCCGGTCTTCGGAACCGGCAATGGGGGTTCGACTCCCTCAGGGTGCACCATGCAAAACACCGCCTTTCCGGCGGTGTTTTGCATGGCCACACGTGGCCTGCGCCGATGGCTGCGCCAGTGCGCCGCCACATAGGCGCGCATGCGGAGCCAGCGTGCAGGCGACGCCCATCCCTGGGACACCTACTCGAAAAGGGATGTGCGGCCGTGCTATGCTCTTAGCATGATCGAACGCGTATCCCACCAAGACGAACCACCAAAGGGAATCTTCGTTGATGGCGCTTGGCGTCGTGACTGGTACGAGGCGTTCGAGGACACGTGGTTTGCGGACTGGCTACGCGAACAAGGCATCACCGTTCCGCTGTTCGAGATCGGGAACGGGCTCTATCGGGCCATCGAGCGGGCACCGGAAGGCAAGCGGGCGCTACCGGCGGGCCATTGGTATAAAGGCGGCCAGGCACGCTCACGGCTATTGCGCCGGTTCGGGATCCCCTGCCCGACTCCGCGCGACGTCGACCTTATCCGTGACGAGACCATCGCCCTCTACAAGAGCCCGGCCTCGGCGCTGCTCAACGAAGCGGATCATATCGAGCCATACGGCGGCCTGTACGAGGATGAGGAGAGCAGGGAGGTTTTTTTGGAGCGTGACCTCACGGCGTATTTTGAGGAACGGGATTTCACCGTGAACCAGGTCCTCGCAAATGGACGTGAGATCATCTTCACCAAGGAAGCCTTGATCGCGGCCGTGTCAGGCACGCTCAATCCGACCCCATTCGAGTGGGAGGTCATCGAGCACTCGGACATGCAGGCGGTTAAGCAGCTGGCGCGCGCCTTGCGTTTTTCGATCGAATGGTCCGTGGATCCGTCACGCCCCTGGCACGTTCATCCGTACTTGATAAAGGATGTGCGACAGGAACAGCTTGACGCGCATCCGTTCTATATCTTCCTCCACCTGGACCGAATCTTGGAACGCGGGTATGCGTACGGGGTCCAGTTTCTGTTGAAGTGGCAAGAATTTGGATTTTTTCGTGATGTTCACACTGTTTTAGACCTGGCGGCCCAGCTGGCGAAAGGGATTTGGGGGAATTATCGGCCTTCCTCCGAGTACTTGCAGAACCATGCGCATGAGCTCACGTTTGGACCCACGGATCGACCCTGGTAGCGAACGGGGCGAGAGGCGCGCATCTTGACGTCTTCTCCAGAATCCCCTACAAACGAGAGGTTCCCGAAACCCATCTTCCCAAAGAAACGAGGTTGACATGAGGCATTATGTGCCGGAAATTCCGCCCGCCCTCCTCGACCGGACCTACCTCCTGCCGGCGGAAGACCCTTCCCCGCACACGCCGCAGGCGGAAACGCTGATGCCGCACCGACTGTTCGGCTGGCCGGACCAGGCGGCGGGACGCTACGTGCGCTTCGTCCATCACCCGGACCAGCGAACGTATCGCTTCCAAGGGGAAGAAATCGGGGCGTCGGCGACGCCGCACCGGATCAGGCAACAGACACGCGTCCTGGCCGCCGCCTCGTTTCTCGAAGGGGCCCGACGGCGGATGAGCGGCATGGAGCGGCGCGCGCCGACGGATGGCGCAGGGCTGGTCCTCCTCTTTCCGGCAGCGCGGGAGTTCCTCCTCACCCGCAAGGACCACCTCTACCCGCACCGCGGGTACTGCGGACGGCTGGCGCTCCTGGGCGGCGGGATCGACGAACACGAACACGACCTCTGGGAACATGAGGGTCGCCGCGCGACCGTCGCCATGTGCCGCGAGGCATATGAGGAGATCCTCGATCCCGAGCTCGCGGACGAGATCACCCGCCAGATGGGCTACGTCCGCCGCTTCGACCCGACCTGCTATCTCTGGAACGGCGACGGGACACCCTGCCCGGGACGACTGCACCTCTTCTTCTCTCTCGCGGAGTCAGAGCCCCAGTGGGATCGTTGGCGCGATGCCCTCATCAACCGCAGCAAGCTTGGCGAGGGAACCCCGATCGTGCTCTACACGCAGACGACGCTGCAGGCCGCCTTCGAGCAGGAACGGGCCGCGTGTGCGGCGGCGGAACGGGCAAACCAGCCCTCGCCCTACCCGCCCGGCACCATCCTCCACGACCGTCCGCCCTACACCGCGGCATGGAAACGCCAGCGCGAAGCGGAGCAGGCCGCCGGGCGTTTTCCCCTGCCCGAACAGGACTTCGCCTTCATCGCCGGACACGGCGCCGTTCTCGAACAGGCGCTCCGCGAACACCGCCTCTTCGGCTGAACCCTCGCCTCGGCGGGGATTTTTTTACGCAACCAGCTAGCGCTCCCACCAACCGAACCAAAAACTTGTCGTCCGGACTGCCGATCCTCCTATTTCGGCAGAATTTACTCGTTCCAAGAGGCGAAACGACGCATTTCCGGCGAGGCGCATCCCAAGCCACAAGCCGCGACCGAAATCGGTGTAGGCGTCTCGGGCGGCCCAAACGAATGTCGTGTCCCGTCTCGCGAAGGCAGCCTCCAACGCTTGATCGTGGCGGTCCGCCTCGGGACGGGTCAAGTAGTGAGAAAAGTCCGCAGAAATAAGGATCAATGCCGTGCCGTCCTCGACGAACGGACGAAGCATTTCGCCGACGGTTTCGACCTCAGATTGCGTCGCGCGAGCGGAAATCATGATCGGGAGCACGGTCGCCCCTGGAAATGCCTGCCTGATGAACACCGGAAATACTCCGACCCCGTGCTCATCGTGAAATTGCCCATCGACCGATGGGATGCCATTCGCCTCCAACAAGGAGCGGAGCCCGATATCAACGGGGACCTCGCCGAGCGGCGTCTGGTATCCGGAACCGGAAAAGGTCGCTGCCCCGCCCGTCAATCGCTGGTGGTGGTCTGGGCTGATGATGACGAGACGACGGATAGGCCCTCCGCGCGCACACGCACTCCATGTCGCCAAGGCCTTCTGGATGTGCGAATACAGGGGGATGTAATGCGGCAAAACCAGGATCGGTAACGGATCGCGGCTCGGGCACGGATCAGGGACCGCCTGCCGGCGCCAAAACGGCGGAGCATCAAGCAGGAACGGATCGACACGAATCCATGTGGACGTGACGGGCGGTTCGACGACCGGTTCAGGCACGGCTTCCGTAGTACGGAACGGGGTTTTTCTTTTTGCGACAAGACCCCTCAGGGAGAGGCTGCCGACCGCCACAAAAACCAGGAGCGCGCACAGCCCACCAAGCAGGCGGACCGTGCGCGCGAATGGACGGTTACGAAGGGATGCCATGGCTCTCCCTACCGCGGCACCGCGGTGAGCGAATCTTCTCTTCCAATAGCCGCGCGCGAGGGCAGCTCGAGATGCTGCATCACCGGCGCGGGTGCGAAGTACGTCCCAGGGGCGATGACCTGTACCGTGTATACGATGTCCGTCTGGTAAGAACGGCAAGCCGTGAAGATGATGCTCCCGTCATCCTGACGCGCCGGGGTCCAGGCGGGGCCGCTAAACGTCCAATCGACGATCGGCCGGACATTGGCAGGCAATGCGTCGCGGATCTCATAGCACGCAAACGTGTCGCGGCTGCCGAAGCTCGGACGAAGCGTCACCTGAACGCTATCCCCTTCTTTGAGCGGGCCATTTCCCGCCAATGAGCGATAGGTACGCTGCAGGGAAAGGCCCTCGCCCTGCGTCGGGACCCCTGGCACGCGACGGCTCCATTGTAGGACGGCCTTTCCTCCCTCGACACGGTCGATCGAGAATAGCTTCCATGCCTCCCCAACCAATGCGACGGACACGGGACCGTCCTTCAGCTCGACCTCATGGACGTCGTTCCCAAGGCGATACATGACGCTTGTCTGCGTGTTCGGCGCCCGCTCCGTGCGGAGCTTGAGGGTCTGGGCATCCAAGAGCGGATCAAAGACGGGTTGATCGAGACGAACGCGGTCCAGGTAGCCTTGGAATTCGCTTGCGCGGGCATCGCCAAGAAAGAAGGCGGCGTAGGCGGCCGCGCGAGTCGCCTCGTACCGAGAGCGATCGGACGCCTCCACATCGATGAAGCGCACGCCATCCTGGGCAACGGTTTTCCGCATCCAGACCTCCATGAGCCGCTGGGCGGCCGTACGATCGCCAATCGCCACGAACGTACGGAGCAAGGCAGACTGCTCTTGCCACGTCAGGTTTGGTTGCGCGGCGGCTTCCTCGAGGACCTTGAGGGTTGGTCGCCCAAGGAAGGCCAAGGCCCCCGCCGCCTTAATGCGCGTCTCACGGCTCGCCTCCCTCGATTGCAAGGCCGCTTCCAAGAACCTGATGAGGGCCGCCTCGTCATAGCCACGTTCCCCGGAAAGGACCGCCTTAAACGAGGTCTCGATCTCTCCGGAGCTTTGGGGGAGGGGTTTCAAGGAGCCGGCCGCGTCCTGATAGATGGTCCAATCGACTGAAATGGGATCGGACGTCACGCTCGGATCAATGGAACGATGGGCCGCCTGGGCGAGACGGCCGGCGAGGCGCGACTCAAGCCGCGTATGGCCAGCCTGTTCCTCATGCTGTTGTAGGGCCGGCAGCAGGGTGGCCCGTTCGGGAGAGGTGAAGAGGACGCTCGAGTCTCCCGCCATGGTTTCCGGCAAATGGAAGCCGGGCACCGCCTCCGCCTGCTCCCAAATCGTCTTCGTCGCCTGTTTTTCCATGACCCTGAACGGGAACTCCATCGCGTCCTGCTTCCCTGCCGCGACCACGCCGACCTGAATCGTGTGCATACCCACCATCGAAGGGGTGACCGTGATGGGAAGATAGGCATTCGCACGGCCAACGGCTCGCACGGATTGCCGCTGTATCCCCAAGGTTGGGGCATTCACGACATATTCCACAGGAGCGTCCTTCGCCAGCTCCGCGGCGATCGGACGCAACTTGATCTGAACCTGATCGCCGACATATACCTGGCGCGGAACCACCGCATCGACCGCGAGCGGCTTCGTGGCCACCCGCTCGATGATCGCTTGCCCGGCGCGAAGATCATCGCTGAGCGCGATCGCCTGGATACGCCAGGTCGTGACGTTATCCGGCAGATCGACGGATGCGACCGCTTCCCCCTTGGCATCCGTTTCGACGACCACGAATGCCGCCTGGTCCTTGAAGTTCTTGCGTGGGGCTAGTAAGGCGTCTCCGTCTCCCCCGCCGCCCCCCTCCGCACCGCCGAGCATGGCCTTGGCATCCTGGTGGGTGCTGGCGAGCTGTCGAACACCCTCATCGGTATAGGCGTACAGCCCCTCAAGCGGACTGAAATCCGTGAAGGCGTAGAGGGCGGAGAGGGCCTTATCGGCGACGGAAACGGCCACCTTCGCTCCAGGAACCGGCTCCCCTTGCTGCCCCTTCACCGTAAGGCGAAGTTGGGCGGTGC
>CAZIMD010000013.1:17215-24289 GCA_964540365.1 uncultured Gammaproteobacteria bacterium | reverse complement strand
TTCACCCACACCCGGAATGAGACGGACGGCTTGCTGCAGGCCGGGGTTGCCGTACGGCAGCGAGGTTCGCCCGTAAGGGTAAGCTCGGTCTTGCCGACCGTGGCGGCCTTGAACGTGTGCGCCTGGCCGCTGACGGGCGCAAGGACCGTGGCATTCTCATTTGCAACCGCGCTCCAGACGTGGTCATCCCCAAGCTTGAGGACAACGCGATCCCCCGTTTCGGCCTGGACCGTGGTGCCGTTGTCGCGCAAACCAATCACGCGCGAGGTGGCGTTGACCTGGGAAAGGTTGCGGACGAAATATGCCTTCACGTCGAGCGAGCCCGCTTCGGCGCGCGCCCAAACGTCGACGCGGTCACCGACGGCGAGCGCCTTCTTGTTCATGCGCAGATACTGGCTGAACACGAGGGACGACGAACGGATGTCGACGCGATAGGTCTTGCCCTCGGTCGCCAGGACATGCAGGCGGCCCTCCTCGATCGCAGTCACTACGCCTTCGATGTGGACGCGAACGAGCGGGACACGGACGTTGATCTTTTCGGCGAGGATATTCCCATTATCACGATTCCCGACGCCGTTCACAGTCACTTCCGCGCCGACAACGAGATTTGCCATAGTTGCCGCGTCCCCATTTTTCAAGACCTTCGTCTTGTCATCGATCGTGACGGTCTGGTTGCCCCGTTTGGCCGTCTTGACCACGAGGCTCTTGCCGTCCGTCGCGACGGAGACGATCGACCCGGCCAAGGTCACGCGCTGGACGCGGATCGACTGGTCGTGGATGCGGCTCGCGAGGATGTCCTTTTCGGCTTGGATGGCTCCCTGGACCGTCAGCTGATCGCCGACGCGGATGTCGCCAAAGGCGATCGCGGAGCCGGAATGTGGGACGAACTTCGTTTCCGCATTGGTACGAATCTTGAACAGCCCTTCACCGACCTTGAGGACGATGTCCGATCCTGATAGCGACGAGACGGTCCCGACGACCGTGATCTGCTTCTGCTCTGGGGCGGGCAGCTTTTTGCGGAGGACGGCCTCAAGCGCCGCCGGGTTAAGCTTATCGGCAAGGAGTTCGCCGTTTGGCTGCGTAAGATCGATTTTCTGGGAAAGGCCGAGTTCACGAATGACGGAAGGCGTGACGATCGGGCCACGGGCAAACGTCGCGACCGGGGCGAAGGCGGCCGTCAGGGTCATGCCGACGAATAAAAGGGGCGTGCGCATAGAGGGAAAGATGAGGGAATTTAAGGGGTATTCTTATCCAGTTCCGCCTTGGAACGGTCGGGATCCGTGTCGTGGAGCTCGTCTTTGAAGGAGCCGCTTATCGGAGCGACAGGGGCAGGATCCTGCTTCATTTCCGGCAGCGGCTTCACGGGAAGGACGCGACCGGGGCGGATGATCGGTTTTGGATCTTCGTTCTTGGGTTTCTCCGTCGGCCCATCCTTGCGTGGGGCCTCGAGGTCAAGCGTGCGCGTCTCACGCAGCAACGCCTTCGCCTCGCGTAAGGCCTCGCTTGACGCTCGGAACGCCTCGGAAGCCTCGACATAGGCGCCGGCCTCGAAGGAGGCACGGCCGTTGGCGGCCGCTTCTTGGGCGGCGGCAAGCTGCGCATCGATCTTCGCCAGCCGTTCGGCGGCGACGACAGCCCCCGCCTGGGCGCGTTCTTGCTGGAGCTCGGCGAAGCGGTCCGCGACTTCTGCCTGCGCCGCGAGGGCGATCCCCTTCCATTTCGGGGATGGCTCTCGCCCGGTTCCTTCGTCGACCTTCGCAGCCGCCTCGGCTTCCACTTTCAGCTGCTGGCGTTGGCGCGTCGCCGTTTCGGTCTTAAGGCGGACGGCATCAAGGACCGGCGTGATGGCAGCGCTCGCGTCGATGGGACGCTCGGAGAGGCGATCGAGAGTGTCTTGGCGAACACGGAGCTTGGCCGCATAGCGGGCGGACAGGTCGGCGGCCGCCGACGCGTCACCCGTTTCCTTGACTGTGCGGATCTTGGCTTCAGCGCGATCCGCCTGCTCCTTAAAGCGGGCCTCGATCTCGGCCTGGACGGCGGGAGTGAGGCGATCCTGTTCGGCGAGTGCTTTCGCCTCATCGAGACGGCGCGTGGCGAGATCGGCCTCCACTTCTGCCTTGGCTTCGGCAGAAAGCGCCAGCGAGCGACGGATGGGCTCGTTGATGTTCACTTTCACGAAATAGAGAGGGGTGTCTGGAAGAGCGCCTTCCGCGGCGGAGGCCGTGCCGGTCCCGATAAGCAGGAGGGCGAGGGCGGCGAGCGGAATCGGCTTGAGGATGGGGGCGAGGAAGGAGAAAGGAGGGTTCGACCTTTGCCCTAGAGGACGGGCCTCGGCTGATGCTCTTACGGGATACGCTTCCATGAATGCCAAAACCTCACGGCGAGCGGCATCTTTCTCGTCGGGCATGAGGGCCAGCGCGCGGGCGCGGCGGAAGAACCTAAAGCGATAAAACATAGGAGGGGATGAGGCGGCGGAGCTTGTCGATGGCGCGATGAAGGCGGACGGAGATGACGTTTGCGGATTCGCCCAAGATCTCCGCGATCTCCTTTGGCGACAGGTCATCGATATACCGCATGATGACGACTTCACGGTGCTTCTCGTCGAGCTGGTCGAGGTAGGGACGGATGGCCTGGTGGTCTATCCCCTTCTCGATGGCATTCTTGGGGTTGCTGGATGGCTCGAACCCGCTTTCCTCCAAGACCTCGAGCGACACCTGTTCGCGCTTCTTGCGAGCCTCATCGATGATGAGGTTGTTCGCGACCTTGTAGAGGAAGGCGCGCAGGTTCTCGACCTGCGTGCCCTGGGCCAAGGCCTGCCAGACACGCATGTACGTTTGCTGCATTAGGTCCTTGGCCTGTTCACGATGGTAGACACGGAAGTAGCAATGGCGAAAAATCGCGTCTGCGTAGGTCTCGTAGGCATGGAGGAAGGCGGCTTGGACGTCCATTGGCATAGATGACGGAAAAAGGGGGAAACGCTTACCGGTCAGGCCTGGGCGGCCTGCCACCAGGACTCGAAGAGGGCTTGGAAATTTTGCGCGATGCTCTGGTTCGTGATCGTGGTCCCAAGCAGGTTGCCACGCTCGAACGACAACACGTTGACGGTATCACCCAATAGGTAGAAGGCAAAGGCATGCAAGGTGGCAGGCAGAGCGAGATAGCGGACCTCAAGCCCCTTCTTTTGGGCATAGAATCCCCTCTTTCCCCGCTCAAGCGGAGCGTCGTTTACGAGAAGCTTCGTCGTGACGCGCTTCTCCGTCTTGAGGCGCTTGATGCGGTCGTGCCAGTCGCGCTCGAACACGAACCCCCACTCCGGCAACCAGACGAAGGGATCGCGGGCGAGGTACAGGGTCGCGCCGGCAGGAGCCTGGCGCATCATGGCCATGTAGGCGCGCTTAAGCCCTTCTTGGCCTTCAAAGGAGACGATGCGCGGGATCTGCGTATCCTTGGAACCCAAGGCGCGCAGCCGGGGGCCGATCTCTTGAAAGTAGGCCCGTTTTTCCGCTACAGAGCGCGCTTGCGCTTCCAACAACCGGTCTAGGACGTCGGCCTCTTCCGCCAGAAACTGCTTCACGCCATTCTTCTGGCTGACCTTCACGGCCCCCTTCCCCATCAGTTCGTTCAAGCAGGTGTATACGGTGCTCCGCGACAAGCCGCAGGCCCGTGCGATCATTGCCGCGCTCACGGGCGAGCGTTCCAATAAAACCCCGTAGATCTTCGCTTCGTTTTCGCTCAGTCCTAGGCGCTTGAGTTGCTCGGTGAGGGATTGCATATGGGTTTTGCGGGACGCCCGCATATGTAGGCGCCTCGATATCTGGACGGGATGGGTCCATCCAGGCAGTTGTCACAACGGCGATCCGGCAGATGTTGGTAAATCCGCTATTATTAGCCAATTTATGGAGTTTTGTCGTTCTTGTACGACAGCTCGTACCATTCCTCGTGCAGGGTATATCCTTGGGGATGAACGGACAATCCCCGTTCAAAGGAGCCACCGTCATGTGCGAAGAACGGCTTTTCGAACGCCTCGAGGCGGCCGAAGCGGCCCTCCCCCGCCTTCTGGAGGACGATGACTGGCACAGCCTGCTCATCGATTACGAGCATCCGTTCGTGGAACGTCTCTGGCGGCCGTGGGGCGAGGGAAGGCTCTCGCTGCACGCGATCCATCCGTGCCCGCCGGAGCGGGCCCTCTACCATCCGCACCCGTGGCCGTCGGCGATGCGCCTCAAGGGGCGCGGGTACCGGATGCGGATCGGCTTCGGCGCGGGCATGGAGCCGCCGCCGGTCGCAGCCGAACTCGTGCTGCCGCCGGAGACGGCTTACGCGATGGCGCAGGTCGATGGCTGGCACGCGGTCTGTCCGGAGGGCGGGATCGCGTATAGCGTGATGGTGACCGGCGCGCCCTGGGGACGGCCGGCCCCGAAGAGCGCTCAGCCGCTCCGGGGACTCACGCCGGAACGGATCCGTGAGCTGAAGGAGGTCTTTCAGGGGTATTATCCCCATCGCTAGCGGTCTTCGGACCGCTTTTTATATGACCATGCATCGCCCATAAATAATGAAAGACGGCAAATGGCCGTCTTTCGTATCATGCCTCAGGTCTCATGACGAGGCTGCTGCTGTTCCTCGTCGGAGGTCGTTGGGGTGGAGACGGGAACGGATTCGGCGGTGCCGTCTTCCGTATCTTCGTCCTCTTCCTCTTCGTCATCCGCCTCTTTCTCTTCTTCCCCGGTTCCATCCGCATCTTTCTGAGGGGATCCGTCCGGTTGCGTCGGGTGACGCGTTTCTTCTGCCGCTTCGGTACCTGCCGTCTCGGCTCCGTCATCGGCCGGGCTCTTCTTTTCCAGATCGCGGTCATTTGCAAGGAAGTGGGACATACGATGATGGCTAGCGAATGAAGAAGAGCGGGAGCGAAGGGCCGCCCCAGGCACGTCCGGAGACGGTCCGGGGTGGCCCTAGGTTCGACGCTCAGTCGGAAGATGCGTCATTGCGGATCTCCCGACCGAATGCCGAACGGGCGTCGGTCTTTTGAGGGTACACCCCTCAAGGAGGGCGTCAACAGGCGAATCAAGCCCGCTGTCCGGGACCCGCCTCTTCCGCGTGACGCTTGGCCTTGAGCATCAGGCGCGCGAAGCGAAGCTCCTCGTAGCCGTAATCACTCCCCAACGCGGCTTGGACGGGCGCGAGGAACGCGGTGCCGATTTGGCGGAAGGCCGTGACGATGCGTTGGAAGCGCTCGACCGAGGGGACGGTGAGATGGGCGATCTCGAGCGGGATCTTTTGGTCGAGCGCCTGTTCGAGATGGCCGAGGACGGTGCCGACGGTCAGATGGCGTGCGGCAGCGATCTGCTCGATTGATTGCCTGTTCGCGAGGGCTTCGACCGTGGCGAGGATCGAGGCGCCGACGGCCCGCCGCGTTGGCGGGGCCACGACGGGAGTCGGTTTCGAGTCGGTGGCACGCTCCTCGAGACCGTGCTCCCGCGCATACGCCTGCACCTCGGCGAGAAAATCTTGGCCGTATTGGGCTAATTTTTCCTTGCCAATACCAAAGACCTGAGCCATCGATTCGAGGCGCTGCGGGTAGCGGCGGGCCATGTCATGGAGGGTACGGTCGCCAAAAATGATGTAGGGAGGGACGGAGCGAGCCTCCGCGAGACGGCGGCGAACGGCCCGCAAGCGGTCGAAGAGGACTTGGTCGTACGGTTCCGTGGCGCCATTTTTGCCGGATGGACGGGCAAGCGGCGCCGAAGCCATCGGATCTGGAAGCGGAAGGTCGTTGATGGCAGGGACACAGAGGTCACACGCGCCGCAATTCACCTGTTTCCACGCCTCGCCAAAGTACCTTAGGAGAAAGGCGCGGCGGCAGGTGGCACCCTCGCCATAATCGAGCATATCCTGAAGCTGCTGGCGGGCGCGTTGACGCTCGGCAGGATCAGGCATTTCACGGATGAAATACTCCTGTTTGATCCGATCGCCGGCGGAGTAAAAGAGGAGGCAGTCGCTCGGGAGACCGTCACGGCCGGCGCGGCCCGTTTCCTGGTAATAGCCTTCGACGGACTTCGGCAGGTCCATATGCGCCACCAAACGAACGTCCGGCTTGTCGATCCCCATGCCGAAGGCGATCGTGGCCACGATGACGGGGACCTGGTCGCGAATGAAGGCTTCCTGGATCTTGGTCCGCTGGGAAGGCGTAAGGCCGGCGTGATAGGCAGCGGCGGAGACCCCGTTTGCCTGGAGGTCGGCGGCCGTCTTTTCGACGCCTTTGCGCGAAAAGCAGTAGATGATGATCGCCTGGTTCGGGCGACGACGGACCTCCTGCAAGAGCCGAGGGAAGGCCTTCTTTTTGGGAAGGACGCGGTAGGCGAGGTTCGTGCGGTTGAAGCTCGATTGGAAGACCCTCCCCCGCTCAAGCCGAAGCTGGGCGATGATATCGTCGCGGACACGGGCATTGGCCGTGGCGGTGAGGGCGATCAGGGGGACGCCCGGAAAGACGTCGCGGAGACGGCGCAGGTTGCGATAGTCGGGACGGAAATCGTGCCCCCACTCGGAAATACAGTGGGCCTCGTCGATCGCAAAGAGGTCGACCTGGAGGGATTGCAGAAACGTGATGGTCTGGGGAAGCGCGAGACGTTCTGGAGCGAGGTACAGCAGCTTCAGTTGGCCGTTTTTCGCCATGAGCTCCACATACGCCGCCTCTTGTGGCGCAAGCGTGCTGTTAAGGAACGCGGCAGCGATCCCGTTCGCCTTGAGGGCATCGACCTGGTCTTTCATGAGGGCGATGAGGGGCGAGACGACGACGGTGAGGCCCGGGAACGCCAAAGCGGGCAGCTGATAGCAGAGCGACTTTCCGCCGCCGGTCGGCATCAGGACAAGGGCGTCTTGACGGGCGCAACAATGCTCCACGATCTCTTGCTGCAAAGGCCGAAACTGTTCGTAGCCGAAGTATTTTTTGAGGAGTTCGCGCATCGCCATACGCTACACCGTTGCTTAGAATGAGGGCTGGCGTCAAACCGGACGAATCCTCGTGGGATCTACATGGTAGGATGCCGGATCACGTCTATTTTCAGCGGAATTCTCTGG
>CAZIMD010000013.1:10123-17115 GCA_964540365.1 uncultured Gammaproteobacteria bacterium | reverse complement strand
CTCTTGTCCACGCCATGTGGCTTCACGGTTCGCTTCATCGGGGGAGTCATCCTCCCGGCGCTCCTCCTAGGGGTCGGGGTCGGACTCGACCTGTTCTACGGGTTCACCATCCTCAACGAGGCCTGGATCCCGGCCTCGGGGACAGCCGAGGTGATCGTCGACAGGCGGGAACTCGTCCCCGCACAAACCAACATCCACTTCGCGCTGGACGTCGAGCTCCCCCTGACGGGCGGACAGCACTGGCAATCGGTGCTGTACACCTCCCACACCGAGCAGTACTGGCTGCACTTCCACCTGGGACGTGAGCGCTTCCGGTTCCCGGTCACGCGCGAGACGTACGAGCGCGTCGGGACCGGGGGTCGCATCGCGGTGGACTACGGGCACCGCCGGGTAACGGGCGGGAGCATCCCCCTCTACGTCTGGCCGGCGCCCAGTACGACCACCCCCTTCCCCTCGCTCCGCTAAGGCTTGGTCCGCATCTACGCTGATGCGGATCGGGCCTATCTTTTTTTCGCCTAAAGCGCCCGGATAAACTCAGCAGAATGAACTTTTCCACTGCACTCTCAAGCCCTCTTGACACCCTCCCAACTTCGTGTTTAAATTACACTAATTGAGGTTGACCCCTACCTGCTCCGGAGACGCTTCGCCCTTGGCCCGAGGCGCCTCCGGAGCAACCGGAGGGTTTTCCTCAAGGCCCCTTCCAATACGGGACGGGCGCCCTAGGGGGCCCGTCCTAGAAAGGCAGACCGCTATGCGTTCCAACCCTCTCCTCCTCACCGACGGGTACAAGCTCTCGCACTGGAGGCAGTACCCGCCCGGCACCACGCGCGTCTTCTCGTTCCTGGAGAGCCGCGGCGGACCCTTCCCGTTCACGACCTTCTTCGGCCTCCAGCACATCCTCAAGGAGTACCTGGTGGGGCCGGTCGTGACGGCTGAGGCGATCGCGGAGTCGCGCGAGCTTTCGCGGGACTACTTCGGCGATGCGGGCATCTTCAACGAGGCGGGGTGGCAGCGGATCCTCGAGGTCCACGGCGGCCGCTTCCCGGTCGAGATCCGCGCCGTCCCCGAGGGTACGCGGGTCCCCATCCGCAACGTGCTCATGACGGTGGTCAATACGGATCCCGCGCTGCCGTGGGTGACCAACTACCTCGAGACGCTGCTCTCGCAGCTGTGGTACCCGACGACGGTAGCCACGCAGTCGCGGCTGATGAAGGACACGATCGCGCGGGCCCTCGAACGGACGGGCACCACGGGCGACACGGCCTTCAAGCTGCACGATTTCGGGTTCCGCGGCTCGACCTCGGTCGAGTCCTCGGCCCTGGGCGGCGCGGCCCACCTGCTGAACTTCCAGGGGACCGACACGCTCTCGGCGCTCGCGCTGCTGAGGGGCTCGTATCACGCCAAGGGGGCGGGCTTCTCGATCCCGGCGGCGGAGCACTCCACGATCACGTCGTGGGGTCGCGACCGCGAGGCGGACGCGTACCGCAACATGCTCGAGACGTTCCCGAACGGCCTCGTGGCGGTGGTGTCGGACTCGTACAACGTCTACCGGGCCTGCGGGGAGCTGTGGGGCGGGACCCTGCGCGAGCAGGTGCTGGCCCGCAACGGGACCCTGGTGGTGCGGCCGGACAGCGGCCACCCGCCGGAGGTGGTGGTGCGGGTGCTCGAGATCCTGGGCAAGGCCTTCGGCACGCGGACCAACGAAAAGGGGTTCAAGGTCCTCGACCCCCACGTGCGCGTGATCCAGGGTGACGGGATCGACCGGGTGATGCTCGGGACGATCCTCGAGGCCATGGAGGCGGCGGGCTGGTCGGCGGACAACCTGGCCTTCGGATCGGGCGGCGGCCTCCTGCAGAAGGTGGACCGCGACACCATGAAGTTCGCCTTCAAGTGCTCGGCGGTCGAGGTGGACGGCGCTTGGCGCGACGTGATGAAGGATCCGGTGACGGACCCGGGCAAGCGTTCGAAGGCAGGTCGGCTGATGCTGGTCCGCGATGCGGACGGGTACCGGACCGTTGTGGAGGGCCAGACCACCCTCCCCAACCTGCTCGTCCCCGTGTTCCGCGATGGCGAGCTGCTCGTCGACGAGACGTTCGACGCCATCCGGGCGCGTGCGGCCGAGTAATGGCCCCTTTCCCAGCTAGATCGCTGGGAGTTTTTTTCTACGGGCAATCCCCGTATTTGCCACCTGCCCCGGTCGCCTTTTCATTGAGAAAGGCATTGGGCTGGCTACCTTATATGGCGGGCTGACGCTTTTTGCCATGCAGATAGGTTCAAGATAGGCCGTCCATCGCAGCCATCTTCCCCTCGTTAAGGTCGTTCGACGGAAAAAAGGCAGGATCCAGGAATAGGGGCGGGTACAGGTTGCCCACCAAATGACGGCAGGCTATACTTTACCCATAAAACCCATTCACCCTTCATCCCATGAAAGAATCCCTAAAGGCTGGACGAGAAAAGCCGGTTACAGGCCCCCAAGAGGCGCCTGGACGAAACCTCCCCTCAGCGAGAGATCGGGAAATTCATCACGAGCGGATGCGAGCGGCCGAAGGCAGACTACTGGCAGCCCGAACCGCTTATGCCGAGGCGGCGACGCCTAGCGCGGAAAACAAGCGCGCGGACACAGCATATTCGGAATATCTTCAAGAGGAGGTACCCGTCACTAACATAAGTGGCGCAAGTCTGGCGAGGCGGATAGACATCATCAATGGCCGTTCGTCGTACGAAGAAGATTTAAACACACTGATAATGGACGCGGAAGCAGCTTCGAGTGCAGCGGAACTGGAAAGGGAACCGAGCACGTTCCTGATGTTTGGACAGAAGGCCCATAAAGCTTGGGAAGCAAAAAGGGCCGTGGCGCGCGAGGCACTTGTTGCAGCAAGAGAAAAAAAGGCAGCATTCGAACAATTAAAAGCGGCTATGGCCGCTGAAGCAAAAAACCTGGAACTCGCCACTACTGCCGGCAGAATGGCTGAGAGCAAACGACTTGAAGCGACGTATACGGAAGAGCTGAGAACACTTGGGGCCTAAAAAATACCCCGACACGACCAGAGAGCACCGGGGAGGCATTCCAGTGAATGCGTCCACGGGGATTTTGTGTTCGTATTTGGAAATCCGGAAGCGATTCGTCTCAAAAGCAGGTCGCCTCAGGCATCCGCGATATGAACCGTTGCTTCTTCCTGGGTGACCTCGAAAAAACATCCTCTTCGGATGATTTTATCGATCTGGTTCGGGCGAGTGAGCTCGCACCCTTGCTTCGGAGCGCGCAGCATGTGATTGACCTTCATGGGACTAGCGGCGACTCGCCGCCCTTCGTCTGCCTTGGGCACGATTCCGTGGAACACCGGAGGCTCTACACATGCTTGGACATCCCGTACGTCCTGAGCGATCCGCAAGACGTCCTCGCCCATGATGAGGGCCGGCCGGGACGTGGAACGGCAGATGATTTCGTGGACCGCTGCGGCAGGACGGCAATCGCCTATGAAACCGGAAGGGAAGATGACTTGACCCGCGTGCCCAGCGCGGTCGAGGACGTGCACCGGATGCTGCGTGCCATTGGAAGCCTTCCCCAGACCGAACCTGAACCAGCCCGCTCGAATCTGCCCGTGTTCGCTCTTCATAACTCGATCCATGCCCATCAGTCCGTATCTCGATACGCCCCTGGGATGGAATGCGGATGGCGACGCGTAAAGGCGGGGCAGCTCGTGGGGACGTATCAAGATGGGACGGAAGAGCACATCGCCATCGATGGTATGCTCGTGCTTCCAAAATCTCCGGGAAAGGCTCAGGTTGGAAAGAACCTGTATTACTTAGCTATCGAGCAACCACCCCTCTAGCAAAAGAGGCGGAACCGATCCATCCTCTCACGCGAGAGCGATCTCGGGGGTCGCGATCTGGCAGCGCTCTTCTAAACGCCACTTCATGGTATCCGAACGAAAGGACAGATGAAAAATATCGCGGTCATCAGAGACTGAAAAGGTGTATGTCTTGCCGATGCCGCTTTGCTCGGCGTGGATCGTCTTTACGCGACGGACCTGGTAGTGGCGGTTGTTCCAGCGGAACATGACAGGCTCCGGGCGGTCTTGGCGGAAGGCGACCAGGACTTCGATGGGTTGGGCGACGCGTTCGAACAGCATAGGAGGAGCGATTAGGAAGCGTACGAGCGGATGAGGCCGCGTACGATCCCCTGGATAAGGACATTCTTGGCGTAAATAGGCTTCATGGTCTTGTTGGCGGGCTGGAGGCGAATACGATCGCGTTCACGGTAGTACTTCTTTAGCGTCGCCTCGGTACGTTCGATGAGGGCAACCACCACTTCACCGTTATTGGCGGTGGCACGCTCCTCGATGACCACGTAATCCCCATTGAAGATCCCCTCCTCAATCATGGAATCGCCACGGACACGCAGGACGTAACCGAGGTTGCGTGGCGGGGCGAGCTCGACGGGGACCGCGATGGTTTCGCGCTCTTCGACGGCTTCGATGGGTGCGCCAGCCGTGATGAGGCCCTTCAGCGGGAGAAGGACGCTCGTTCCCCAACGGATGGCGCGGTCGGTCGGCGCAAGATCACGGGCAGAGGCCGAGGCGTCTTCGGTTTGGCGCAGGTAACCGCGTTGCTTAAGGGCCTGGATATGCACATGGACCGTCGAAGGCGAGGCGAGGTTCAGCGCCTGGGCGATTTCGCGATAGGACGGGGCGTAGCCCTGCTCCTGGTGGGAGGCCACGATGAAGTCGAGGACTGCTTTTTGTTTGGGCGTGAGAGGGTCGCGCATATAGAACAAAAGTAGAACACCCGCAGGGGGTGGTCAAGGCCCTGGAAAAACCGGGGCCTTTTGCGTTATCCACACCACCCGTCGGAAAGTATGGAACGGGGTAGAGAACAGCCTATGCGTACCACCCTCTTCGCTGCGGCCCTGGGGAGCCTACTCCTCCTTGGCTTGCCGACGTTCACGTTCGCGCAGGAATTGGCGGCGGAACCCTCAATCATCGGGGCTGGGGAGACGGCGGTGACGACAACCGAAGAGACGGTTCCGGTCCCTTCAGGAACGGCGGAGGTTGAAGAGCCAAGGGGTACGGAGACCGCATCTCAAGAGGAGCAGCCGCAAGATCGTGCGGGCGAAAGCAGCCCCATGGAATCCATGGGCGAAACATCCCTCATGGGACCGACGTCAACCATCGTGACCACGACCGTCCCCATCACCGAGGGAACGACGACGACCACGGCCGAATCCCCTTCCCTTCCTGAAATTTCGACCACACCCCTTGGGGAAGCGCCCACATCAACCGCGGCGACTTCGAGCCTCCTCTGCCTGGCGATCATCGCACCGGCCCCAAGCGAAGGACCAGAGTGGGTTGCCGTATACGGCCTGACGCCATCGACAAGCGCATCGTTCCTCGAATGGTCCTTCGCCGATGCGCAGGGATCGCTCGTCACCGTGCATGCTTCGACGACCCTGATTTGGGATGAGGCGACACAAACGATGCGATACGAGCTGCGCTCGGCGCGCCTGAACAACGGCGGCGATAGCGTCTTCCTGAAGACACCGACCGGAACGGTCCATGACCTGTTCACCTATCCGGAAACGGAACGGGGGCATCGGTGGGTCCGGGACGGCTGCCTAAGCCCGTGGGAAGCGTGGCCGCGCCCCATCGTGATGACGACTCAGGAAGGATCCGCGCCGCAGGAGGAAGCTCCCGTCATGGAAGAGCGCCCGACCATCATAAACGGGGCGTTACCAGCCTTGGATACGGCAATCGTTCCCGTTATCGAATCTCCTGCGTCAGAAATGTCCGTGCCCGCCCCAAGGGCGGAGACCCTGCCACATGTCTTCCTCACGCCGCCTCCGGCTCAGGTCCGTGAACGTGTTCCGATGCCAACGCCAAGCCCCGTAAAAACGCTTACGAACACAGCAAACGCCCCAACCAAAGCCGCTCCGAACGCGGCCGCGACCAAAATGGCCTCCAACACGAAATCCGTGGCAAAAACGACGAAAAAACCAGCTGCCACGCCCAAGAAGACGACGGCCGCAAAGAAACCGGCCGCGAAAAAAGCCGCCGCGCCGAAACCTACTCCCCCTATCCCCTCCATCCTTATGCCGCCCCTCCTCGAAACCCCCGAAGAATATCAAGGGATCCGCGTTCGGTTGCGCGGGCGGGTGGCGAGCCAGACCAATTTCCTGGGGGCGCACACGTTCGTCATCGTAAATGAAGACGGGCGAGGCCTCCTGGTCAAAGGCACGAGCAAACACCCTTCGCCGGCTTTCGGAACGTGGATCGACCTGACGGGAACGGTCGTTTGGAACGATAGCGGGTTAAGCATCAAGCAGGCGGCGGCGGACCAATGGGAGCCCTGGCTGATGGGAAGCGCCTCTTCTTCTGACGCCTTCCCGACGCGAACGGTTGACCTGTTGGCACCTTCCCAAGAAGAGGCGTGGAGCCTGGTACGCGTAGAGGGAAAGATTTCGGCGGTCCAAAAGACCTCTTTCGATCTGGACGTGGGCGACGCTTCGGTACGCGTGCGTCTCGTCAGCCGCTTGGGGTACCGTGCACAACGGCTGCAGACAGGCGATACGGTCGCCGTCCAAGGGCTGCTTGATCTCCGGGGCGAAGCGCCGACGATCGTCCCGCAGGCCCTGGAAGGGATCGGGATCATCGCCCGCGCAATCCCTCCTGCCCCGACCCCCAAGAGCCCCGTCGAACAGCCTTGGATGCCCGTCGGAGCGGCCGCCGGAACCTTGGCATTAAGCGAAGGCTGGCGACGATTCCACGCCTACCGCAAGCAACGGAGGGAAGCCGCCTCCTTCCGGAAGCTCTTGGAGGCTTCCGGCAAGGACTCGGCCTGACTTGTCAAGCAAAACCCTTTTTGCTACGATGCGCCCGCAACCGAGATTGCGGGTATCGTATAGAGGCTATTATGCGTCCTTGCCAAGGACGAGAGGGGGGTTCAATTCCCCCTACCCGCTCCACAAAAACACCGACCGGAAGGGCGGTGTTTTT
>CAZIMD010000013.1:0-10023 GCA_964540365.1 uncultured Gammaproteobacteria bacterium | reverse complement strand
GCTCGTTGACAGGCTCATGCGCAGGCCCCATCATGATCGGCGTTTCACGCTCTTCACCCCTCCGACCAGCGACGCAGGCCCCCATCAACGGGAGGGAGCCATGTCATCTCAAAAACACTGGTCACCGGGCGACCGGCACAGCGCCGGCACGCTCCCCTCCTCCATCACGGAGGGGCAAGAAGAGACCTGTTGGCTACGAGAGCGCCGATACGGGCTGCCTGTGGCCCGGTACTGCCTTTACGGGTCCTAGCGCGATCCAGCGCCCTTCTGCTACGGGCAAAACGACCCACCCGACCGGCGCAGCGAACAACGTGAGACGCCTCCCGAGCAATCGGGATTTTTTTATCGACACGCCCCCCCCTCAAATCCCCCACCCCTTCGGTGGCGTCCAGGGATTCGAGGCACCCCATACCCCCACATACAGCGAGCGCAGCAAGGCGACCGTCTCTTCGCTTTCAATCACTAACCCAAAATGGCCATCGTGCGGCGTCACAAGATACGCACGATGCTGGACAAGGGTCAGCGAACCGGAAAACGGGGCCGCGGCCAGTGACGTATAGCGGACCTCAGTCTGGCGTCGGTCGAAAAAAGGCGGAACGTCTTCCGGGTGCGCAAGCGCGAGCAGGACGCGCCCAGAGGGAACCTCGGACGTTTTTTGGATGCGTTCGCTCTCGGCGATCTTGGCTTGAGCCTTGGTACGGGGGTCGACCGTAAAATATTCCCACACCTCACCGCCGAGGCGGACGATCTCTTCGCGGACCGAGAGAAGGCCCTGCTCGCCCTCAAAGGCGCGGGCGCGCGGACGAGAGCCGTGCTGATATGTGGCAAGCCACTCGTCGAGGGAACGGTCGATATCGGCGAGAAGGCGGTCCGTCTCGAGGCGTTGCCGTTCGGCGAGGGTGCGCCACACGGACGGCGAGGCCGCCATGAACTCAACGGAGCGGCCTTTCACGAGGGCGGAAACCAGGCCCTGCTCGCGGAGCCAGTCGAAGGCGGGATATAGGGTGGAACGCGGGCACGCGAGATGGTCCGCGATCTGCTGCGGCGAGGAGGGGCCATGTGTCAGGAGGCAATCGTACACGCGGGCACGCTTCTCGTCGCCGGCAAGGCGCGCCCAAAGAATCCAGCGAGCATCAGGCATAGCTAGGAAAGGAGGGCGGAAAGGGTCTGTTCGGCGGTGCGGGTCCAGGTATGGGCCTGGGCATGGGCACGGTTCGCTTGGATCACGCCCGGATCCGCGGCGGCTCGAGCCTGAAATGCGCGCTCGATTTCCACGGAAAGCGCCTCGATGGAGTACGGGTCGAAGAAACGGGCGTGGGCCGCACCGACCGTTTCGCGAAGGGCCGGGATATCGGAGCAAAGAACGGGCGTCGCGCAGGCCATCGCCTCTAATACCGGGATTCCAAACCCTTCGTACAGGGAGGGCTGGATATAGCAGGCGGCCGCGGAAAGGAGGGCCGGCTTCTCCTCCTCAGGAAGATACCCCAACACGCGGACGCGGGCCCGCAGCGGATGGCTTCGTAGCCATTGATCGGTTTTGGCCCATCCGCGACCTTCGGGCCCCACCAAAACGAGCTCCGCCCCATTCGGGAGCCGGTCGGCGACCGCGCAAAATGCCCGCACAAGGCGCTCGACATTCTTTTTCTCCTCGCGGCGTCCGAGGAACAGAAGAAAGGGGCGCTCAAGGCGATATTTTGCGCGGATCTGCGCTTGGCGCGCGTCGGGCTGCGGTTGGTAGAGGCCGTGGTCGACCGCGAGGGGCGTCACCATGATCCGGCTTGGCGAAGCGCCGTACAGCTCGACGAGCTCATGCTTGCTGAACTCGGAAACGGTCAGGATGCGCGCCGACGAACGAACGATCTCGCGGGTCATGATCTCGTGATACGCGATCTGGATTTTTTTATACAGGTCCGGGAACCGACGGAAACCCACGTCATGGACGGTCACGACCGTTTTTTTGGGCAGGATGCGCGGCAGCGCATGCGCGGGCAAGAACAAGACATCCGGCGGATATTGTTGCATTTCGCGGGAAAGGGCGACCTGGGTCCAAAGATAGGGCAATGGCCACGGGAGGATCCGCTCTTCCCACCCTGGGATGGCCGCGCGTACGTCCGTGCGCAAGGGACGGCGCGCATAGGCGATCCATGCGTGTGCGGCTGCCGCGGGAAGGGCGGCGAGGGCCTCCATGATGCGGCAGGCATACCATTCGACCCCGGTTCGCTCGGTTCGGTTCGCCCGGGAAGCTTCGACGCCGATGCGCATAGGCTAGGAGGAAAGGATGCTCCGCTTGTAGGCCTCGAGGTTTTCAAGCGCGATGCCGGTCCCGCGCGCGACGCACATCTGCGGATGGTCCGCGACCATCGCCGGAACCCCCGTCGCTTCGGCGAACAGGCGCTCAAGATGGCGCAATTGCGAAGACCCGCCCGAAAGGACCATCCCCTTCTGCATGACGTCCGCCGAGAGCTCGGGCGGGGTGCCGCGCAAGACCTCCTTGATGGCCTCGATGATCCCTTGCAGCTCGTGCTGGATGGCATCGGTGACGTCGTCGCTCGTGACGGTGACGAGGCGCGGGAGGCCACTGATCATGTCACGGCCCTTTACCTCCATTTCCAGTTTTTCTTCCAGATATAGGGCGGAACCGATCTTGATCTTGATGTCTTCCGCCGTCCGTTCGCCAATCGCGAGGCCATACTTGCGACGCACGTGCTCTTGGATCGCCGCATCGAACTTGTTGCCGCCGATTCGCACGGACGCGGACGAGACGATGCCGCCTAACGAGATGACGGCGATTTCGGATGTCCCCCCACCGATATCGATGATCATGTGGCCGGACGGCGAGCCGATGGGGATGTCCGCGCCAATCGCCGCCACGACAGGCTCCTTGATGATGTAGGCCGCTTTTGCGCCTGCCGACATGGTGGCATCGATGACGGCACGGCGCTCCGTAGAGGTGATCCCGCCCGGCACCGCGACCATGACCTCCGGACGGAACAGGCGCACGCCGCCGGTCGCCTTGTTGATGAAATACCGTAACATCGCCTCGGTGGACCGGTAATCGGCAATGACACCATCCTTCAGCGGCCGCTTGGCGACGATGGTGTCAGGCGTGCGTCCCAACATGTCCTTTGCCTGGTTCCCGACCGCCAGGACCTTCTTATCCGCCAGCGAAATGGCGACGACAGAAGGCTCGTGCAAAATGATGCCTTTTTTCGGGACGTAGACCAGGACGGTCGTCGTCCCCAGGTCGATGCCAATGCGCTTGCTGAACATATGGGATCCTTATACCATATTCTTTTGGAAAAAGGACAAAAAAGAAGGGCCCGGACGGGATCCGGGCCTTCTTGCGCACAAGGGGCGCGTGAATGCGCGGGCGACAGGAGGACTGCGCCGGGGGTTTCCTTAGCCAAACGAAGCGTCACCATTCGACGCGTACGCGCTCATCGGTGTGAAGTTGGAATGTCTGCTGGTAGGCCGCGTCGCCGAAACGGGCGGCCTGCTCGGGTGGGTTGGCGGAACGGATCTGGGCCGGGAAACGCCCATCGACCACGACGCGCGCGGTCGAGCCCGGCTGCTTCTGGATGAGGAGCTCGTAGGCGCCGGCACGGATCGCATCGGCAACCTTGGGCGGAAGGCGGTAGGTGAATTGGAGCTCGCCCGTCTTGCCGGGTTCGATCGCGAAGAAGGCGCCGAAGACCGTCTTGTTCAGGTCGGTATACGTATCCACTTGGCCAGGAACAAGCCGTCCCTTATTGCGGACCAGGTCATTCTCCATCGCACCGACCGAAGAAATGAGCTCGGAACCCAACGGAACATAGACGCGCACATAATCGCGATACTGGATGTAGCGCCAGTTCGGCTTCGAATTGGTGTTCCGATACCGCAAGGTCACCGTGGCGCGAATGTCGTTGGGATTCGTCGCGTCCAATCCGTAGAGGATCTGCTTGTCCATGACGCCGTCCGTCTTCCACGCGGCGAGGTTCGTGTCGATGACCCAGAGGGAATCAACCGGCGCATCCTTGGCGCGACCCGCCCAATCACGTCGATCGATGAGCTGTTGGAGCTCGGGGTCGGTGAGGTATAGGAGGACGTCCTTTTGGCTGAGCGAGGTCGTCAGGATCTCGAGCAGCTCAGGCCACTGGCGCACGGGGACATTGACGAGCTTCTGGAAGAGCTCGTTCCCCAGCTTCGCGACGACCTCTTTGCGTTGCGCCGGCGGGACGCCTTCTTGGTGCCACTTCATATGCACGTCATATTGCAAGGCATCGTAGAAATTGTCGGCCGTGAAAGTCTGGTCCTCGATTTGGAGGGGACCGATGAGACGCATCAGGCGGCGGAAGAGATCGGGCTCGAGCGCGATGATGCCGTCAAATTCAGGAACGGGCACCTGGGCCAAGGCGCGTTGCTCGGCATATTGGCGCAAGAGGACCTGGGCGGTTTGCGAAAAGTCCGGAGACCAGTTGGCGTCGCGGAAAAAAAGGTTCTTCTGCTCCAGCCATTTCACGATCGGCGCGGGAGAGGGCTTGTCCCAGACGCCAGAGACCGGCACGTCGATCGCGTACACGTCTTGAAACACCATGCGTTGGACGTCACCCGAATCAACCGAGACTTCCCCCACCGTGCCGATGAACCCGCCCGTCGCGCGCATCTCCTGGTTGTTCTGCAAGATAACCAGGTAGTTCTTGGGTTGCGGATACCCGGCTAGCGGCAAGAAGACCTCCGCGAGACGGATCGCCTCGTCGAATTGCCCTTGGACGGCCTGAAATTGGGCAATGCGTCCTTCGAGCTCCGAGCGCAGCGGCCCTGCGAGGCCATCACGAGGGACGTTCTGCCAACGAGCCAGCGCGATGCGCATCTGCTCTTGCGCGGCCCGCATGGCGGGCAGCGCCTGGCTCACGCGCGCCAGGATCTGACGCTTTTCCTCGCGCGACAGCTCCCGAAACGAACGGTTGGGCGCGAGCGGGTTCTGCAGGCCCTGCGTCCCGATCCCCACCTGGGAAAACGCTTCCTGGACCAGCTCGGCAACGTCCAGCAGGTCCCGGGCCCCCTGCAAGGTCGAGCGGGCAGCCCCGACGCTTTCCTGCAGCGTAAACACATAGCTACGGACGACCGGGAAGGATCGCCAATAGAGCATCCAGCGGATCCCCTGATTGACGTGGGTCAGGGACCCTTCCACGTTCCCGAGGCTGGCGCGCGCTTCCGTGAGGCGCTGTTCGGTCGCGGCGGCCTGGACGACCTGGAGCTCCTGGTACGCCTTCCGCAAGCCGATGGCCGCCTGGACCCCCCCGATGAGAAGCGGCAAGAAAAATAAAACGACCGCGGCCACCCCTATCAACATGCCCCACCGCCGCCGGCGACGGCGGGCATGCGCATGCGCCTGATGGGCGCCGAGGGAAGGGGCGTCGGACATGCCATCCAGTGTACGGCCTCACCGAAAAGCAAACAAGCCTGACTTGACAGGATATGCCTAAACGGGTACCACGCAAGGGCGCAAAACGCTTGTTTTGCTGCTTCTTCAGGACAACCGAACCGGAGGATCCAATGACGCTTTGGCTCAAACGCGCGCTGTCCTATCTCGCCGCCCTGGCCTGCACCCTGGCCTTCCTGGCGGGCTTCGGCCCATCCTCGATCGCCTTCGCGCAGTCCCTGGAGACGCAGACGGACACGCCGGCGCTCCACTTCCGCGACTACGGGCTGCGCAGCCTGGAGCCGCTCCTGACCGATGAGGCCCGACGCGGGCTTCAGAGCGGACGGCTACGGCCCTCCCTGTCGACGTTCCTGCACCCGGCCCGGTACGGGCTGATCGCCCAGGGCGACGCCGCCTACGCCGTCAGCGTGACGGAGTTGCTCTGCCTCAACCGGGCAAACCGCTCGCTGCAACTGGCGTGCCGGCAGGAAGACGGGACTCGGCGGACCATCCGCCTCAGCGAAGCGGCCTGCGCTCAGCCGGCCCCGCTCGCATCCCTCCTTCCGCCTCGCTGCCGACCCTACGTGTCGACGATCGAGGGACGGATCGTGGCGATCCGCCGCGCGCACCGTCCCGAAGGCGTGGATCTCACCTTCGTCGGCGAGGGCACCGAAACATCGGCAGCCCCACCGCCACAGGCGCCGGAGCCGCCCACCAGCCAGACCGGGCCACCGGCCACACCGGCTCAGGTCCGTGATCCTCCCCCTGCGGGCACCACGTCCGTCCGGCGGGAAGTACACGCCCTGCGAGAAGAGAACGCACGTCTCCGTCGCCAGCTGAACTACGCCATCGGCCTGCCGGCCCTCCTGTTCCTCTTCGTCGTCGGCTACACCCTCGTTCGCGCCGCGCGAGCCCAAAAGCCGACTCCCTCCGCTCAGGAAGGACCGGCTCCGGACGTCGCGCTCGACCCGGACGAGAGCGCGTTCGTCTCGCTCAGGGACGAACTCAGCAAGGCCAAGGAAGAGGTCAAGACCGTCGCCGGACGGCTGCAGCGCGCAACCCTGGAACGGGAACGGGCGGAACGGGAGCGCGTCGAAACGCTCGGGAACCTCCAGACCCTCGACCAGCGGGCCGGCCGGCTCGCCGACGAGAACGCCCGCCTCCGCGAGGAGAACGCCACCCAACGAAGCATCGACGAGGCGCTCCGCGAACAGGTCACCCAGGCGCAAGAGGCCGCCGAAGAAGCGGAGCGCCGCACCGTCGCAGCGGAGCGTGCCTACGCCGACCAACGGCAGGCGCACGCGGCAATCGAAGAACGGCTGCTGAACAGCAACAGCGAACTCCTGCAGGCGAACGCTCGCCTGCAACGCGAACTCGAGCTCCAGAGGGCCCGCGACGCACAGGCGGCCCGTGAACGCGCCGCGGCGACAGACCCCCTGCATGACCTGCCGCGCACCACGCTGACGCAGGACTTCTCGGCCCACGCCGCCCTGCACCAACCCCTCGGGGGCGGTGAGGAGACGACGCGCCGCCTCTCCCGTGAGCAGCTCGACGAGGCCCGACAACAAGCGGAAGCGGCCATCGCCGATCTGCCGCACCCGCCTTCCGCGCCGCACGATGACAAGCCTCTGGACTTCGGCGACCTGGAACATGACCTGCCGACGGTCTTCGACCCGACGCGAGCCACGAACGAGACGCCGACGGCAGAACCCAAGGCTCCCGTCGACGCGCGATCGGAACACGAGAAGAAGACGCGCGCGCACCCGGCCTGCCCACAACTCCGCCAGGCGAGCCGGCGCGATGACGAGGCCGGTCCACCCCTGCGCGGGAAGACAACGGAGATGCCTGCCGCCCAGCGGGATGCCTTCGTCGCGGCGACGCGGCAACCGCGCGATGGCGACCAGGAGCCGACGCGCCGCGATCGCGACAGCCTGCACGAACTCAGCGCGCTGACACAAGCGCAACAGGAACGCGGCGTCTGGACCCGGACAGACGACGGGGACCGTACCAGCATCCCCCCTCCCCCGCCCGCCCACACCGGCGAGCAGGGCACGATGGGCGAAGCCTGATCCTCCCGATCCACCTGGATCGGGATTTTTCTTTTGCATGTCCGATTGGTACACGCGTTTCGCGAGCGAAGCGGATACCTATCGAAAAAGCGCCACCCTTCGGCGCTTGGGGACATCTTTGAGGGAAGGCGGCGATCCTCCGCATTCTTGAGCGCTCGCGGATCCGGCATTACGGATCCCCACCTGCGAACGTCGGATCATGGGAAAAACTCGGCAACAGCAAGATCCGACCGCAGAGCCAGCCGTAGCCATCGAGCATCGCCAACCAGGCGGAGGCCAGGTCCGGGGAGCGCTTCAAGAGCCACAAATACACGGCTGCCGTCCGCCAGGCGAGCCAGCGGGCGGCATGGATCAACAACATGGCGGCCCGTTGGTCGAGCGGATGCATGAACTGGCTGACGCGTCGGACCCAGCCGGTCGCCATCCGCCGCATCGCTTCGACTTCAACCTCGTCGAGGATGGCGTTGACCCGGACGTAATCGCGATAGGTGTCGGCGGCGACGGAAAACGGTTTCGCGCAGAGGCAAGACGCTCGCCAGGCCGCAAACCCCAGATCGCGCTGGATATGCGCATTCACGCCCGCAAGGGCGCATTGGAGCGGACTGTAGCCGGGCCTCAAGGCGAGCTGCCGGTTCGCGAACAAGGCGCGCCACGGGGCCGGGCACGCCGCATGCTCGCCCACCAGCCACAAGCGGAGCGCCTCGAAATAGAGCTTGGAAAATTCCACGACAAGGACCTCGACCCAGTCCGGATCCTCAAAAAACGTTTCCCCGCAGCGCCGCTCGACGGCCTCGGTCACGAGCCGGTAGAGCTCGGTGAACCACCAGATGCCATCGTCGCGGCCGAACGTCGCCTGGATCCGCCGCATCAGCAAGCAGACCTCGTCGATCGAACGAAGGCGCGGGACGCGAACCAAGAGCTCGGCCGCAAGCGAGAAAGGAGAGACCGTCACCGGCATGCGCCCATTGTACGCGAAATGCCCGGACCCGCCGAATCCTGAAGGACCTTCCCAAAACGCACGGTTTCTGTTCTCATGGGCGGCATGTATCCCCTCCTCACCCTCCGACCCGGCAAAGAGGTCCCCGTACGCGCGGGGCATCCCTGGATCTTCTCGGAAGCGATCGCCCGGCCCCCGACGGACGCCATCCCCGGCGGCCTCGTTGAGGTTCGCGATTCCCGCGGAGAAACGCTCGGCATCGGAAGCTACCAACCGCAGGCCTCGATCGCGGTCCGGATGTATGCGAAGGCCCCGGTCCAGCTCGATGGGGCCTGGTTCGCCGAACGGCTGCGCGCGCTTGACGCCTGGAAACGCCCGCTCTTGCCCACCGGAACCACGGGCTTCCGCCTCGCCCATGCGGAAAGCGATGGCCTCCCCGGCTTCATCGTCGACGTCTATGACGACGTCGCCGTGTTCCAGATCCATACGGCTGGGGCGGATCGGCTGCGCGCGCCCTTCCTGGAGGGGCTGGCCCACGCGCTCCACCCTCGCGCGATCGTCGAACGTTCGGACGTGGGGGCGCGCAAGCAGGAAGGCTTGCCGATGCTTGAACCCGTCGTGCACACCGGTACGATCACCGGCCCCATTCCATTCTTGGAGGCCGGGTTGCGGTTTCAGGCGGACGTGTTGGCGGGGCAAAAAACCGGCTTCTTCTTGGATCAGCGCGTGGCCCGTTTGGCGGTTGGAAACCTGGCAAATGGCAAGCGGGTCGTGAACCTGTTCGGCTACTCTGGAGCGTTCTCCGTACACGCGCTGGCTGGTGGTGCGGCGCATGTCACGACGGTGGACATCTCGCGCGAGGCGCTCGAACTCGCAGAGGGGCACGTCATCCTGAATGCGCAAGACCCAGGCCAGACACGCACCGAATTCCTTCAAGCGGACGTGCTCGACCTGCTCGAAGATGCGACGTGGAACCCGCCCATGGACCTCCTCATTTGCGACCCGCCGGCGTTCGCGAAAACCGATCGCCACCGTGAAGAGGCGCTCAAAGCGTACACCCGCCTCAACGAGCAGTGCCTCAAGCGCTTGCCCAGCGGCGGAATCCTGGTGACGAGTTCCTGCTCAGGACGCATCACGCCCGAAGATTTTCGGACGATGCTGCGCATCGCGAGCGGACGGGCGCGGCGACGGGTACGTCTCCTGGAGTGGATAGGCCATGACGTGGACCACGCCGAACTGCTGACCTTCCCGGAAGGGCGGTACCTGAAAACCGCCATTCTCCTGATTGAGTCATAGGCGTGTTCATGGAGGAATGCTCGTCGGTACCTCAGGCGAGTGGCATAGGTTGCCTTGAAGCGGCACGTGAAAACCGTCCCGATGGTGGGCGGTTTTTTGTTTTTTACATGGAAATCCCTCGCGCTCACCTGCGTTTTCCCACCCGTCCGACGTGCCGTCACGTTTCCCGGACCAAAGGCCAGACATCCACGTTTGCATCGATCTACCAGCCCTGTTAGGATATCGCCTGCCAGAAATTCCCGGCGGGTATCGTATAGTGGCTATTACTCCAGCCTTCCAAGTTGGAGAGGGGGGTTCGATTCCCCCTACCCGCTCCA
>CAZIMD010000012.1:24689-26807 GCA_964540365.1 uncultured Gammaproteobacteria bacterium | reverse complement strand
AGGGGTCAAAGATCGACGGTTCGAGCCGCTTCCCGCGAATCTGGTCGGCAAGGCGAGAGCCGCCATAAATCGAGGGCAAAATACCTACGCCGTTGCAACCGAGGTTGTAATAGAGGTGGGATTCCTTGGGGTCCTGGCCCACGACCCGTACCCCGCGCTTCGTGTAGCCCATCAACCCGTGCCATTTGAAAAGGAAGGGTTTCTTTTGGTCATGCGGCCGAATGCGGCGCACGGCGGCTTTGAGCGCGTGCAACGGTTCCGGGGGCACGGCGATGGTGCGGAAATACGGTTCCGTTTCCGGCAACGGACGTTCCGGGCCGCCCCAACAAACGAGGCTGCCATGCGAAAATGGCCGACGCGTGAGGTAGGTGTAGGCGGATTCTTCACGATAGTTCGTGTCGAGGTAGCTGATGGCGGTCGGCGGGGCGGTTGGGGTCTCGTAGCCGGCCATGTATCCGATGATGCCGCGCACCGTGTCATGAAAACGGCGGTCTAGCTTGGCGCCGTCACGCCCAATAAGGTGGAACGACTCGAATCCGTTCGTGCACAGGATGACGTCACGCGCCTGGATCTGAAAACGCAATTTCGTATCGATGGCGGCACCCCGTTCGCGGAAGGTGATCGTGTGGACGGGCGTCTCCTCGAGGACCATGAACCGTTCGGGAAAGCGTTGGAGCAGCGTGGCGGCGATCTCCTCGGTGAGGGCGGCGCTGTTCGTGACGCCTTTCTTGGCGGATTGGACGCCGATGAACGTCGAATCCGTGGTCTCGATGAGGCCGAGCACGTCTTTTCTGGGGAGCGCGGTGAACAGGCCATCCGCGCTGCGGGGGAGCTGGAGGGTCGGCAAGGCCTCCTCCACAAGATAAAGGGGGAGCGCGGGCAGGCGAAGCTCCTCGCGTAGGCGTGCCGTCTTGAGGAACATGGCGAGGGCAGCCTGGTCGCGGAAGCCGACGTATCCAGGGAAGCGGTGGATGGGGGTCTGGAGCGCGAGGGCGGCCTTAAGGCCGTCGAGCAGGTCCCAGGCGGACTCGATGCACTCCACGGCATGTGCCGCCCGTTGCGGGCCAAACTGTCGCACGAGGTCAGGGAGTTGGCGCTCAAAATAGGAGGCGATCTGCCCGGCGTTGTGCCCGGTCGCTCCATGCGCGAGGCGCGTGGCCTCGATGAGGAGGACGGAGCGGTCCGTGCGCAGCAGCGTGAACGCGGCCGTCATGAGGCCGGCGATGCCGCCGCCCACGATCACCAGGTCCTCCTGCCGGTGCTGGTCGAGACGATAGAGGGCGCGGGTGCGCTCGAGCTGGTGGAGCCAGGGCGAATGGTTCATAGCGGAAAGGGCGTTCGTGGGCAGTATAGCATGCGCGCGTCGCCCCCGTGCCTCCGTCGTGTGCTATACTTGTCGGGATTATGGAGTCGATGCAGAAGCTGTCCTTTTGGCGGACCGTGCTCTTTCGCTGGCGGGGCGCCCTCTGTTGGGAACGTGGGGCGGCCATGGCCTTCTTCGCCCTGTTCTCGATCGCGCCGCTGTTCGTGCTGCTCTTGTCGTTGCTCGACCGTTTGTTCGGGGTGGGCGTCGTGCGTGGGGAGATCTATACGGTCCTCGTGCGGACGCTGGGGGCCGGGACGGCGGAAGCCATCCGTGCCCTGCTGTTGCAGCCTGGGCTGTTCCAAGGGGACCTGGCGACGACCGTCGCGAATGCCGTGCTGACCGCCATCGGTTCGGCGGCCTTGTTCCGTCACATGCAGCACTCGCTGACCATCATCTGGCATCGCCAGGAGGGGCGCAGCGAGGCCTCGAGCTATTTCCTGGGCAGCTTCTTCCGGTCGTTCTTCGCCTTGGGGGCGCTCACGGTGTTCGTCGTCGGCGGGCTCTTCCTGCTCGCGAGCGGCCTCCTCTTCGGTCCGATCCTGAAGCGCCTGGTGTTTGGGGAGGGGATCCCGCCCATCTGGCCGTTGCTGTTCTCGGTCTTCGCCTTGTTGGGATCGACGGGCGTCTTTGCCGTCCTGTACGCCACCCTTTCGCGCGAACGCCCCTCGCTACGGCGTTTGGGGATCAGTTCGGCGGTGGTGTTCGTGAGCCTGTTCTTCGCGAAGGCGGTGGTCGGGTCGTTCGCGCAGACG
>CAZIMD010000012.1:0-24589 GCA_964540365.1 uncultured Gammaproteobacteria bacterium | reverse complement strand
CGTGTCCCGTCCCTTTTCGGCGCGTGGGGCCCCTGTCCGCTCCAGTGCTGGCGCGACCCCCATCCGCCTGCGGCTTTTGGCGATCGGGTGTGGCCTGTTGGGGTTCCTGCTGATAGCCCGTTTTTTTCAGCTGCAGGTCCTCGATTCCACGTCGTACCAGGTCCTCGCTTCCGACCAGCACGCGCTCCAGAAGGCCCTCACGCCGCGGCGTGGGACGATCTACGTCCGCGACCGCGCCGACGGGCGGCTCTATCCCATCGCCAAGGACCGTGATGCCTGGCAGGTCTATGCCGTCCCGCGCGAGATGCCGGACCGCGCCGCCGTCGCCGAGCGCGTTGCCCAGATCTTGGGGAAGCCGAAGGAGGATTTTTTGGCGAAATTGCTTGCGCCGACCACCACCTATCTCGTCCTCGACCGGGACGCGGCGTATGAGCGGGTCGAGCAGTTGCGGGCCGCCAAGCTGCCCGGCATCGGCGTGCAGGCGGGGGCGGCACGCCTCTATCCCGAACCCGGCATCGGCGGGCAGATCTTGGGGTTCGTCTCCCTGGACGACCAGAACCAACGGGTTGGCCGGTATGGGCTGGAAGGGTATTTCGACGAGGTCCTCCGTGGGCAGCCCGGCTCGATCCAGGCCGAACGCGACCCGCAGGGCCGTCGCCTCACGACCGGCTCCATCGAGCTGACCAAGGCTCGCGATGGCAGCGACATCGTCGTCACCCTCGATCGCCGCATCCAATATGAGGCCTGCGCCAAGCTGCAAGAGGCCGTCACCCGGTTCGAGGCCTCCGGCGCCTCGATGGTGATCGTCGACCCGCGAGACGGTTCGTTGCTCGCCATGTGCGCCGTACCGGATTTTGACGCGACGAGCTATCGCACCGTGAAAGACATCGCCGTCTTCAACAACCCCAACATCTTTTACCAGTACGAGCCGGGCTCCATCTTCAAGCCCGTTACGCTTGCGGCGGGTCTCGACAGCAACAAGATCACCCCGCGCTCCACCTACGTCGACAAGGGCGAGGAGAAGATCGACCAGTTCACCATCCGTAACTCCGACAAGAAGGCCCACGGCACCCAGACCATGACCGACGTGCTTGAAAAATCCCTGAACACGGGGACGATCCATGTCCAGCGCCTCCTTGGGAAGGACCTGTTCCGGACGTACGTCCAGAAATTCGGCTTCGGCGAGCGGACGGGCGTCACGCTTTCGACGGAGGTGAAAGGGGACGTCTCGGCCCTCAAGCGCGCGGGAGAGATCTTCGCCGCCACCATCTCGTTCGGGCAGGGGATGGCCGCGACGCCGCTCCAGATGGCGATGGCCTACGTGCCGCTCGGCAATGGCGGGACCATGTACCGTCCGCGCCTGGTCGAGTCGTTCCTGCATCCTGACGGCCGCAAGGAGCCGGTCGCGCCCCAGGTCGTCGGTCCCGTCATCTCAAGCCGTACCTCGCACCTCATCTCGGCGATGCTGGTCGACGTGGTCGAGAACGGCCACGGCAAGCGCGCCGGCGTGCCCGGCTACTATGTCGCCGGCAAGACCGGGACGGCCCAAATCCCGAACCCGAAAGGCGGGTACCTGGCGGATGCGACCATCGGTTCGTTCGTTGGCTACCTCCCGGCCGAAAACCCCCAATTCGTGATGCTCGTCAAGATCGACCGGCCGAAAACCGTCCAGTTCGCCGAGTCTTCCGCGGCCCCGATCTTCGGGGAGATGGCCAAGTTCCTGGTCTCGTACCTCCAGATCCCTCCCGAGCGGCCGATCCGGACCCCGGCCGCCCCGCCGGCGGTCGAGCCTGAGCCTCTTGCGCCGCCTTCGCCCGTGGCGGTTCCGGCCGTGTCCGACCCCTGATCCCCAGCGCCATCTTCGCCCTTCCGGATCCCTGTGTTATGCTCGAAGCCTATGCAATTCCTGCTTGCCTGGCTGACGCGCGTGGTCGGATGGATGGCAAAAAAGACGCTTGCGCGCGAGCGGCCGCTCATTATCGCCGTGACGGGATCGGTGGGGAAGTCGTCGACCAAGCAATTCCTGGCGGCGCTGTTGCGTGCCCGCACGTCGCCGCACGTCCGCGTGACCGAGAAGAGCTACAACAATGACCTTGGGGTCCCGTTGACGGTGTTCGGCCGCCCCGCGCCGGGGAATGCGCCGTTCGCCTGGTTGGGTCTGCTGTGGACAGCGGTCCTGCACGCCATGGGCCTGCGCACGACGGGGGTCCAGACGTTCGTCTTTGAGATGGGCGCGGACCGTCCGGGTGACCTCGCGCGCCTGACCGACCTCGCGCCGCCGTCCCTCTCCGTCGTGACCGCCGTCACGCCGGAAGATGTCGATTGGGCGCCTGTCCATGCCGCGAATTACCCTTCCATCGACGCCATCGCCCAGGAGAAGTCGACGCTTGTCCGACGCCTGCCGCCGGGCGGAACGATGGTCCTCAACGCCGATGACCCGCGCGTCCTCGCGATGCGTGACCTGAACCCGGCCCATGTCCTGACCTTCGGCGCTTCGGCGCGGGCGGACGTGCAGGTTCTGCGGACGCAAGTGCGGATGGAGGGGTCGGAAACCGGTGCGTTGCCCGTCGGCCTGGAGATCCGTCTCGCGATCCTGCAACAGGCGTACACGATTTTCCTGCCGGGCATTTTTGGCCGCTCCATGGCCTTCGCGCTTGCGGCCGCCGCCGCCGTGGGGCTTGCCCTCGACCTGACGGCGGAAGAGATCATCGCCGCCTGCACGGAAGGATACCGTCCCCTTCCTGGTCGCGCCCGCCTGATCCCGGGGATCAAGGGCGCCATGCTGCTCGATGACACCTATAACGCATCGCCCGTTTCCGTCCTCTCGGCGTTGCGTGACCTGTCTTCGCTCGCCACCGATCCGTCCCGCCAGCGAAAAATCGCTTGCCTTGGCGAGATGCGCGAACTCGGTCCCACCACGGCCGACCTCCACGCGCGCATCGGCCATGAGACCGCCCGTCTGGGGATCGACCTGCTCTGCGTGACGGGCGCCTACGCCGACGCCTATCGCGCCGGTGCCTTGGCGGCGGGCTTCCCGGAGGACCGCGTGCGCGTGTTCGCTGACACGCCGGAGTTGGGCCTTTGGGTGCAGGAGATTCTCCGCCCCGGCGATATCGTCCTCGCCAAGGCTTCGCAAGGCGGTCTGCAGACGTCGGGCGTGCGCCTGGAACGGGTCGTAAAGGAGCTGATGGCGGAGCCCGCCCGTGCGTCCGAACTCCTGTGTCGGCAGGAGGCGGCTTGGGGAACGCGTTGCTGATGTTCACGGGTGAAGTCTTGCGAGCGTTTCTTGTGGGGCGCGTCAAATTGATCGACCGCCTCGACCGATGCCGGACCCGGCAGGTCGAGGCGGTTTTCGTTTTTCCTCGTGCTCGCCGTCGCCGATGGCCCTTGGCGACACATATGGCGTCCGTCCCATATTCAGAAAAGCGGCGATGGTGAGGGTCTTTTTGCATAAAAAGCCCCGAACGGAGGTTCGGGGAGGGGCTATCTGAGTTTCGCGTATTCGGCGAGGAACCGGTCACGGTCCGCGTGGCCGTAGAGCGGCCTTCCCAGGTCGTGCCAGGGGCTGGTGGCGGTGTTGCGGCCGATGGTCCAGTCGTTCCGTCCGCTCCGGGCGCGGCGATGGAGCCAGGTGGTCAGCGGTGGGCTCGTGACGCGGGTTTGGATGGCCGGGATGTCATCATCCTCCGGATGTTCGAGGCCGGCGCGCTTGGCCGCCGCGAAGACGGCCGTCACGGGCCCGGTCTGTTCCGGGATGAGCTCGAGCAGGGCCATGAAGAGGAACGCCCCGACATGTACCCGGTATCGCTCGGAGTGCCGGGTAAGCAGCTGCCGGCGCTCCTCTTGGCTGAGCGGTACCGGTTCGACCGACGCGCTCGCGGAAGGGGAGATGGGGTGGGGTCGCGCGCCTTCGCTGGCGGGGGCGGTGGATTCGCCCGTTCCCGAAGCGCTTCCGTACGCGGTGAGGAGCGCGGCCGGCAAGTCGCTCGCGAGCTCGTCGAAGGCGTCCAGCCGCAGCCTCAGGCGCTCGCACGCGTCCTCAATGCGCCGGGCTTCCCGCTGGAAGGAGATGGGCTCCTGCCGCAACGCCTCGAGACGGCTCTCGATGGTCATGACCTCCTCGGCTTCAGGCGTCCCCTTGCGCGGCCGGCTCGCTTTCAGGGAGCGGAGGCGGGCGTTCAGTTCGTTCTGTTCCTGCTCGGTGTCCTCGTGGTGGGTGCGAAGGCGCTCCTTGACCGCCTCGAGGGCCTGCATGCGGTCGGCGAGCGCTGCGGCGACCTTGGCGCGGTCCGGGCCCATCGCGTATGGCGGTGCGACGGCGGTCGAAGGAAGGGATCCGGAACCCGACAGGTGTTCGAGGTGCGCGGTCACCATCCGGATCGCCTTGTCGAATCCGGCCTGGAAGACCTGGTCGGGATTCGGGGTCTGTTCGGCTTGCGCGAGCGCGCGCGTCGCCGTATCCAGCTCCGCTTGCACCATGGCGAGTCGCCTTTCCAGCGCCCGCAGGGCAGCTTGGTGGCGCGCCTCCGTCTCGAGCACGGCCTTCCTTGCCGCCGCCAGTTCCTCCTGGGCCTGGGTCCTGGGGACGCTTGAAGCCTGCAGGGCGTGCAGTTCGGCGTTCAGCGCTTCCAGCGCGGCGGTGCCTTGCGCGTTCTCCTGTTCGAGGCGAAGGCGTTCGGCGTCCAGCTCGCGAAGGCGTGTCGCGTGGGCCTGTTTCGCCTGTTCCTGCTCCGTGCGGAGCGCGTCTGTCGTTCGTCGCGCCTCATCGAGCGCGGCATTGGCCTTGCGGAGCTGCGTCTCGAGCGCGGCATTGGCGTCTTCGGCGCGCTTCAGGGCGGAGGCGCGTCGGCTGAGTTCCTCGTGGAGCTTCTGGGGCTCGTCCGCTGGGGCGTTTCTCGCGCCCCCGCCCTTGCCGATGCGGAAGAGGGTCTGTTCCAGCTGCGCGGCGATCTGGCCCTGCCGGCCAGCCTGTCGCCGCGCCTCGTGCAGGTCTCGCTCGAGATCCTCGATGCGGCGGGTGTTGCCCTGGTCGCGGCCCTCCAGTTCCTTGAGGCGTTCGGCCTGCTCGGCCATTGTGCGGCTGAGGGTATCGATCCGGTCCGCATCCGCGATCGCATCGTCCCAGAGCCGCTGGTTTTGTGCGCGCAGCTCCTCGAGTTCGTTCGTGGCGGCCGTTCCGCCTCCTGCCGGTTGCGGCGCGTCGGTCCTTGCTCTTTCCGTGCGGGGTTCCATCGTCGGCTCCATGGGGCATCCTTTCGTTTCACGAAGGCCCCCTCTTTTGAGGCAGAGGGTACGACATACTGCCCATATTTCGGCAAGGATGTCAATGGTCGCGGCGATAAGAAAAGGACCGGTCAGGAAGACCGGTCCAGGGGTTCACGGGCGTGGCTTCGGGCCCTTGCCGAGGGCTTGGATGGCCAGCTGTGTCGCGCGCTTGTTGCGCGCGCTCTCGAGGCGCCCACCGCCGTTGTTCCCGTCCGTGGCGACCGCGTCGACGATCCGCGTCACCACGTAGGTCATCAGTTCGCTGCCGCTCAGGGCGTTGTAGGCGGGATTCGCCAGGTTGATCTCGATCGAATACCCGTCCGATGACAAGTGGGCAAGCCAGTCGACCATCGGGTTCGGCTGGGCGATCAGGCGGTAGCTGCGGTTGCCGATCTGGTACCACACCTCCGCCCGCCGTCGGCGAGTGCCGCCGCTTCCGGAGCCGCCCCGCGGGCCGCGCGGCGGGCCGCCCTTGGGGTTCCGATCCGGTGCCGGTCCCGTTGCCCCGTCCCCCTCGTCCGTCTCGGGGTCACCGTCGCGCGGGAGCAGGTCGTCCGGTGGCTTGCCGGGACCGAACCGTTCGGTGAAGAGCTGGCGCAGGTTCTGCAGGAGCTTGTCGCCCCTGGCTTCCGCGTGCTCGGGCGTGCCAAGCAGGCTCATGACGTGGGCCTTCAGCCTGCTGCTGGTGAGCACGGCATGCAGCTCCTTGCCGGCAGGCGTTCGCCAGTAGTCGGGGCGCAGCCCTTGGCGCGTCGTGTTCATCTCGGCCAGGAGCCCCGGGATGCGGATGTGTCCGCACAGGTCCGGACGGTTCGCGGGATAGGCCTGGATACCGGTCTCCGGCAGGTAGCCGACGACCAGCCCCCAGGCTTCGTCGCAGAGGGCGATCCCCGGACGGACCGCGCCCTCCCCGTCGGCCAGCCCGACGAAGAGGTCATAGCTCTTGCCGTCGCGGGTCAGCTGGATGCAGCTCGTCGGCGAGCGGACGGCCTGCACGGGCGGGCCGCCGTTGACCGAGACCTTGAGCGAGCGGTCCATTCCCCGGGGCAGGACCCAGGGGAGTTCGCGCAGGATCTCTTCCGCCGTGATGGCGGGGTTGGGGATCACGACGATCGTGAACGTCCCCGTGATCCCCCGATACGGCCCGAGGAGGGGATCGTCGGGCCCGATCCAGTCTTCCCTGGCGGCGAGCCCTTCGGCCATGAGGGTGTCCGACACGGTGAGGCGGGTCACCTCCCCGGTCGCGGTCCGACGCGTGAGCCAGTGGGCGATCCCTTCCGTGCGGTTGAGGCCGATCGCGGCGAGGCGTCCCATCCGGTTCTGGTTGGCGCCGCCGTTGTCCGTGTGCTCGTACTCGCGCCCGAGGCCGGAGAACCGCTCGATCATGATCCCGAGGCCGTCGTCCTTGATCATCATCACGCCCTGGCCCGTGTCGAGCGGGTGCCGGACGGGGAAGCGGATCTCGGTCGCCGCCGCCAGCCGGTGATCCCATGGCGTCGACTGCCCCTTGATGATCGGGACACCGGCCGCCCAGCCGTTGCGGAGAAGCTCCATCACGCTGCCGAAGCGGCCGTAGGCGTTCGCCCCCAACTGCTTCGAATACAGCATGGGTGACATCTTGACCCTGTGCAGGATCGGGGCGCGGCCCCCGGTCGTCGCGGTATCCGTCTTTGCCATGATGCGGCTCATCCTTTCCTCCCTTTGCCGAGCGCTTGGACCAGGGAGAGGTTCCCCTGGCCGTTGCGCTGTTCCGTCGCGATCGACGGGTCCTTGTCGGCCCCGCTCAGCGCATACAGCTGCAGGGCTTTTCGTACCAGGTCGATGCGGTCCGTGCGTCCGAACGCATCCGGGGCAACCTGGGAAATGAGTTCGAGCCCCCCGACCGCGGTCTCCATCGCCGCGAGCAGGTGCTGCCCGAGCTGCCGGATCGCCTCGGTGGCGGCCGTGCCGGTGGCCTCGCCTCGGCGTCGGAGTTCCTCGTGGAGGAGGTCCGTCCCCATCAGCGCGAGGAGCCCGCGCGGATCGCAGGTCGCCTCCGCCCGCTCCTGGGGAGGCTCCCTCGGGGGCGGTTCGGACCGCGGGCGAGGGGGCTGCAGCTCGCTTTCTTCGAGGAGAGGCCGTACGGGCGGGAGCGTCTCGCGCGTGTCCGGACCATCCGGGGGCTCGTCCGCGAGGGCCGTCTCGTCCGCCCCTTCCGCAGGCGGGCGCGTGTCCGCCGGTTCCGTTGGCGACTGGTTGGCTTCCGCCTCGGCGATCCATGCGAGCGTCTCTGCGGAAAAGGGCAGCTCGTGCCTCTTGGCCAGGTCTGCCACGTTGAGGAAGACCCGACAGGCCTGCTCCAGGCTCAGCCTCCCGACCCGGCCGGTGATGGTCTCGCGCAGGTATCCGCGATGCGCGCCGAGGGCGCGCGAGATGCCGGAGTAGTCTCGATAGGTGGGGAGAAGCCCTTTGCAGAGCTGCTCCGTCCGTGCGCTCCACGTGTCGAGGCGCGCCTGCTGTTGCTCCTGTGCCACCCGGATCCGTTCACGCAGCGGCTCCCCATCGGACAGCTGGTCGAGCAGCCGTTCCGCTTCGGCGCTGTCCTGGAGGCGGGTGATGGCTTCGGCCTTGAGCTCGATCAGCCCGGCCACCAGGTCCGCCTGTTCCCCGAAGCCCTGGGCGAAAATGAGCGGAGGGACTCCCATGGCGAGCTTCTCCAAGGCCTCCTGGACGTTGCATGCCAGCCAAAGCACCTCTTCAGGCGCCTGGCTAAGGAGGTACGCGCGTTCGCGGAGTTCACGGCTGAAGGCGTCGAACAGGCGTTCCGCATCGCGGAGCGAGGAGTGCTGCTCGGCCGAGAGCCCTGCCGCCCGTGCGCTCGAGCGGGCGTACTCGATGAGTTGCGGGAGCATCTTGCTCCGGTGCGTGATCGGCCGCCCCCTTCTCGCGAACCGATTCAGGTCCGTCCAGTTCCCGTTGAGGCGGGCCGCGATTTCGTTCAGCGTCCCCCCTTGCTCGATATCCTGATCGAGCCGCGCCACGACCAGGTCGCGGAGCAGGGCCTGGAGGCGCCCCATCTCCAGCACCAGGCGTTGGTGCTGGCGGATCTTCTCCAGGGCGCCCATCTGCGCCGTCTTCTTTTCTTTTCCGTCCATGCGGTCCGCCTTCCTGTGTTTCCAGTCGTTTAGAACCTGTTCCCGAAACGACCGTGGCGGTCGTGTGGGATAAGCGGATCTAGCCAGGTTTTGCCGTATATGTCAAGCCTCACGGGTTCGGTGTGTCTGTGGGCCTTGACAGGAATGACCGATTTCTGGTATGCCTCGTCCAGGCCCATCCGTGGCCCGTCGTTTTCTGTATGGAACGAGAAGGAGGAGCCGAAGATGTACGATTCAGCCCAAAAGGAAGAGGCCTACCGATCCGCCCTCAAGCGCCTGGAGGCCGTGCGCCGCGCGGCAGGATGGCCTGGCCTCGAGGACGTGCGCCTGCTCGACGTCGGTGGGTTGGGGATCAGCGGGCGCCTGTTCGTGTCTCAAGGGATCGCGGAAGAGCGCTTGGCGTTTGTCGAGCAGGCGGCCGCCCGCGGTCGCCACCTCAGGCGGGACTTTCCGGCGGCTGCCCTCTACCAGGGCAAGCTCAGCGCCTACGGGCGGTTCCACGCGCAGAGCTACGGCCCCGAGGCGGGGATCGAGGTCTTCAACTGGGATCTCGGCCTGACCCTCGAAGCGTGCCTGCCCGACCTGCGGCAGGTCCTGCCCATCCTCAAGCGCGGCAAGGGTCCGCGGGCGATGTTCGCCGTGATGCCCGACGCCCGCCGCAACCGCTCCCTCGAGGACGTCCCCAAGACGGCCCAGCGGGTCCTCAAGGGGTTCGGCAAGCCCTTGCGGGAGCCGCTCGAGGAGGCGTGGGCGGACCTGTGGGCGCGCTACGATCCGGCCGCCGGCCCGGAGGCTGATCCCTTCCGGATCGCCCTCCGTGAGCTTTCCGCCTTCGCGGCGATGGCCGGTTGCCTGCGCGACGTCGGGCTCGCGGTGCAGGAGGCCGACCGCTGGGCCTACGTCAGCGAGGGTGGGTTCCGGATGCGGAAATTCTTCTTCATCCTTCGTGACGAGGCCGACCCGCTGCGGGCCCTCAAGACGACCCTCGAGGCCTACCGGAGCGCCCCGTCCTGGTTCCTCTCCCGCGGGGAGGGTGCCGAACACGTCCACGCCACCCCGTACCCTTCCTCTCCCGTGCCCACGGTCCCGCCCTATACGTTGGCGGCCCTGGCCTCCCTCAGCCAAAAGGAAAGCGAGCGCCTCATGAAGCGAGAAACATCTCCCGCGCCGTCGGCCTCCGTCACTGGCCGTTCCCGCACCACGGCCGCCTCGGCCGCCGTCGACCCGCCTCGTGACGCGGCCATCGCCCACCTGCGCGAGGTCCTTCGCCATCACGACGCAGAGACCAAGCGGCTCTTCGAGGTCGCGATCGCCCTGCCGCCGCCGCCCGACCCGCGTGAAGGGGTCCTCGAGGTTTTCGGTATCGCCTACAAGGACTTCTTCGGCGAGGCGATGCCGGAGATCCGCCTCAACGACGACGGCGCCGTCCTGATCGCGGACCGGGACGCCGCGCCCGTCCCCGTCCCGGATCCCGTGTCGCCTCCGGTCCCCGCGCCGGCTGCCGTCCGTCCGGCCAAGCCCGCCCGCCCGCCGCCCGCCCGCGCGACCGTCAGGAAGAAGGTCGGCGGCGTCTATCTCACGCCCGCGCAACGGGCGGAGCTCGACCGCAACGGGGCCCTCCGCCTGCGCCTCATTGAGGCGGCGCGCCGGGGAAGGCTCCCGGACGAGATGCTCGCGATCCTTCGTGAGGAGGCCGTCAATGCCGGCGCGGCGCCGCCCGAGGCCCTGGACCTCAAGGGCAAGGGTCGGCAGCGTCTCGCGGGCATCCTCGCCCGGGGCCAGGGGAAGCACAAGGCGCCCTGCATCGTCTCATGCCTCCACCTCGCGACCGATCAGGCGGACTTCTACGGCCGCCTGCAGGCGCTCGCCGCCGCCTATGGCGAGCCGACCGAGGCCCTCCTCAAGGAGGCACGCGCCCACCGTACCTGGGTCGAGCCCAGCTTCCTCGCCCCCTGACAGGTACCCCTTCCCGTTCGTATGCCATCCGGCGCGGACGGGTCTTTTTTATGTATATACAATGTATGAATACCGCCGCTGACGCATGTATTTTTAAAAAAAGCCCCCGTGTTTCGGGGAGGGGGGTCAGAGGGCGAGCTCGTCACGCTCCGGTCCGACGCCCACGGCCAGGATGGGACACCCGGTCGTCGTTTTGATGCGCATGAGATAGGACTGGGCCGCCTCGGGCAGGTCCTCGATCCGGCGGTGCGGGCTGAGGTGCGCGTCCTTCCAGCCGGGATGGCGGGCATAGCTGACGACAGCCTCGCGCTGCACCTTGGGGGTCAGCGTCTCGTACGGACCGAGGGCCTTGCCCTTGAACGTGTAGGACGTGCCGACCGGCAGCTCGTCGAAGATCGAGAGGGTGTCGAGTTTCGTGACGGCGAGGTGGGTGATGCCACCCATGCGGACCGCGTGGCGCAGGGCCGTGAGGTCGAGCCAGCCGCAGCGGCGGGGACGGCCCGTCGTGGCGCCGTACTCGTTGCCCGCCTCGCGCAGCCGGTGGGCGACGTCGCCGGTGACCTCGGTCGGGAAAGGGCCCTCGCCGACGCGCGTGGCGTACGCCTTGGTGACGCCGATCACGGCCCCGAGCTTGTCGATGCCGAAGGTCGCGGCGATGCCGGCCTTGGTGCAGAGCGACGAGGTGGTGTGCGGCGCGGAGCCGGCGTAGAGGTCGAGCAGGATGCCCTGCGCGCCTTCGAACAGGATCTTCCGGTTGGCCAGGTCAGCTTCCCAGACCACCGCCCGCCCGTCGCAGAGCCGCGGGATGACCGTGCCCGCGTGCCGCATGATGTCCTCGACCACCGCCTCGAGGCTCGGGAAGGAATCCGGGACCTCGCCGTTCGCGCTGTACGCACGGGCGGCGGCGCGCTTCTCCGTGTAGTAGTTGCCGTCGGTGAGTACGCGGCGCACGCGGTCGACGTCGGTGAGGTCGCCCAGGCGGACGCTGCCGCGGCGTGAGGCGAGGTCCTCGCAGGCGGGGCCGATGCCGCGCTTGGTGGTGCCGATCCCGTTGCCGCCCGCCTCGCGGGCCGCGTCGAACCAGCGGTGGATCAGGCTCACGACGGGCGCCGAGCGGTCGAGCAGGACCTCCGCGCCGCAGGGGTCCGCGATGGTCGTGATCTCCGTGTGGGCCACGTCGAGGTCGCAGAGGACCCCGGGGCCGACGAGGTTGCGCACCCCCTTGCGCATGATGCCTGAGGGGAGCAGGTGGGTGACGACCTTGCGGTCGCGGACGCGGATGGTGTGGCCGGCGTTGGCCCCGCCGTTGAAGCGGACGGCCAGGTGCGCCTCCTCCGAGAGCTCGTCGGTCAGCTTGCCCTTGCCCTCGTCGCCCCACTGGGCTCCCAGGATGGCGAGCTTGTTGCCGAGCGCCCAGGTGGTGGCGAGCGTACGGTACGGCAGCGTTCCCATGGTGTGGTCCTTTCGGTTGGGGTGGCAGGGGGCCTGCCACGCGCCAAGCGGGGACGGTAGGGCATGTCCGTACGGATGTCAAGGGATTTGCGCGAAGGTCCGGCAAAGCCGCACGCGCGATGGGGTCCCTGGCGGGTGGCCCCGTCCGTGACGCGCGCTTGCGGATGCCCTTGACAGGATCGTCTGCATGCCCTCAACTGGAGGAACGAAGGGAGGCCTGTCACCATGGTCGTCGAACGAGGCTTTGCCGCTGGTCCCGGTCCGGCGCCGGTCCCGCCGGAAGGTGGGTTCCGGATGTGCCGCTACGAGTTCTTCATGCGCATCCCCGCCCTGCCCCAGGCGGAGCGCATGCTCATCCAATGGGCCTACAGCATCGCCAAGAAGTGGCACAAGGGCCAGGTCCGCGATTCGGGCGAGCCGTATTTCACCCATCCCCGCGATGCGGCCCTCGTGCTGATCGAGGAGGGGTACGTCGAGGCCGATGCCCTGGTCGTCGCGCTCCTGCACGACGTCCCCGAGGACCAGTGGATCGCCCTCTCGATGCTCGAACGCCTCTTCGGCCACATCGTCGCGCGCGAGATCGTTGTCCTCTCCAAGAGCTACGGCATCGAGGAACCGATCACGGGCACCATCGTCCGCCTGCCCAAGCGGCCCATGGCCCAGTGCGTGCGCGAGATCGAGGCATGCGGCCTCCGGCCCGTGCTGGTCAAGTGTGCCGACCGCATCTCGAACCTCACTGACCTGGTGAGTCCGCCTGCCGACTCGCCCTGGACCCCCGTCCGCCGCCTCAAGAAGGTCGAGGAGACGCGCACGCACATCATCCCCATGGCCGATCGCCATGCGCCTCGCCTCGCCGCCCGCCTGCGTTCGCTCTGCGATCTCATCGAGGCCAACGCGAGCAAGGCCCGCGACGAGGCCAACGCGACCGAGGGGCGCGCGCTCGCGACCGCCCTGCTGGGGACTTCGGCCCCGTCCCCCAAGAAAGCCGCCCGTCGCCGGGCGGGCAAGCGGGCCCGTCCCGGCACGCCCGTCCCCTGAGTCCCGCTCCGCGGGGCTTTTTTCGTGGGGAGGGACGTTGTTGATGCCGCACCGCGAGAAAAAAGAAAAGCCTCCCGCTCGCCGTGAGGGGAGGGGAGGAGGTGCGGTCAGGCCAGGCCCTTGCTGACGAAGTAGCCCCTGTTGACCGCGATGTCGGGCGTCACGCGCATGAGCCCCGACCTCTTGTCGAGCGGCATCATGCGAGGGGCGCCGCTGGCGTCCGTCGGCATGATCTTGTCCGTCAGGACCGCGAAGTCGCCGTTGTAGAGCTCGCCTTCGAACTTGTGCGCCGACACGACGGTGGGGAGGAGGCCGCGGTGCGCGGGCGGGAGGGGATCGCGGTAGCGGACGGGGGTGCCCATGGCCCCGGGGTCGCTGGTGCCGAAGATCACCCAGTGGTCGACCGGCACCGCGCCGTCCACGGGGGCGTTGCCGTCGTGGCCGTCGATCGCGGGCGCGACCAGGGTCTCGGGGAACAGGGAGTCGTAGTACGCGACGAGCGGGGCGGCCTTCTGGGCGTCGTGGTTGTCGAAGCAGCAGAGGATGATCCGCCGCTCCTTGCAGCCTGCGAGGTAGTCGAAGAGCCCGCTCTTGAGCTTCGGCCGCTTGTGGGCGGGCACGCGCTCGAGGGCCGCCGGGATGCTGTGCGCATCCTCGGCCACGACGACGGTGTAGATGTCGTGGTCGAAGACCTGCGCCGGGCCCCGGCCGCCGCGCTCGCCGGAGCCGTTGCCGCGCTCCTTCGGCCGCACGGCCTCGACCATGTCGTCGAGCGCCGAGCGGCAGCCGCGCATGTCGAGGAAGTTCTCCGGCCCGAACGGGCCGGCGATGGGCAGCAGGAGGAGCATCGCGTTGGGCCGCGACGCCCCACCCGCGTCCGTCGCGAGGTTGCGGGCGGTGTTCTGGTAGCCCATGACGTGCACGGGCCTGCCGTCCTGGGGGTGGATCCCCAGACCGGCGTAGAGGATGGTTCCGCTGAAGGCCGCTTCGTCGATCGACAGGCACATGGTGCCCTTCCTTTTTTCCGCCCGAGACGCGGGTTGCCGGACATCGGCAACGAGGGGGCGAGCACCCGATCCTACCAGAACGCGTCGTTCCTGTCAAGCCGGGGCGGTCGGCTCCCCAAGAAAAAACCATCCGGAAGCGGACGGTCAGGACCCAAACCGGCATGCGAGGAGGCGTTCCTCGTGGAGGTCCCAGGCGAGCTGGTAGCGCGTGCCGGGATGATTGACGTTCAGCGGCGCCAGGCTCCCTTTCGGGGTGCCGGTGCGCCGTGGCCCCAGGGCGGCACAGAAGCGGCGCGCGTCCTTGGGTACGAGCAGGAAGACGAAATCCGGCTTGCCCAGGGCGATGTGCGCGCCCAACCCTTCCCACCACGCCCGCTGCTCCGGATGGAGGAGGTAGGGCTTTCCGGCTCGCGGTCTGGGATGGGGCGGGAAGCCCGTCACGGGGGTCCGGTCGCGCCGTGCGAGGAACAGCTCCACGAGGGCCGGAAGGAGGCTTTCCGAGCAGACGACCACGGCCGGCTGAAGCTGGCCGAGGACCGCCATCCAGTGCTGGCGCAGCCTGTCGGCGGTCGCTTCAGGCGGTTCGAGGGCGACGCGGTCGACGAGCAGGTGCGTCCGCGTCACGAGCTTCCGTAGCCAGCCCGGAGGATGCGCGCGGAGGTCCGTCCCGCCATCCGTGGGCGCCGGGGCGTCTGCGGAGAGGGGATCCGGTGGCGGTCCGGGCAGGGGGCCTGACGTTTCGACGCTCGCGGGGGGCGGGTCATCCAGTTCCCCGAGCTGCTCGAGGGTCTCGAGCTGCCGGTCGTCCGGCAGGAGGGTCGTGATGACCGCCCGGCCGATGACGACGTAGCAGAGGGTTCGCACGCCCTGGTACAGGCGGTATTCGGCCCGGTCCTCTCTGTCCCGGCGCATCGGGTGGTTGAAGATGTACCGCCCTCGCCTCAAGGGGCGTGCCTGCTCCACCTCCTCCGGAATGAGGACGCGGAGGCGTTCGCGTTCGGCGGTGAAACAGGGGTCTTCGGGGCGAAGGCCTTCCGCCTCCCCTCGGCGCGTGAGGGCGTGGCTCGTGACGGCCCATGTGGGGTTCGGCATGGATGCCTCCTGGGGGATGGTTGGGTTGGTGCTGCGCCTGGTTGTCGCATGAAACGCCACCCCTGTCAACCTCCCGAAAGGGCGAGGAGCGGCCATGCGCACCGATTTTTTGCCTAAGCAAAGGCATTCTTTGAAGGGGCGATTGACAAGACGCCGGTTTCCTGCTAAAATCGGCTGTCGCTTCCGGCATCCGGCCGGCGGCACACCCCCTCCTACTGGAGCGATGGGGCCGATGGCGAAGAGCCACGGAACCCCGTCCCCAGAGAAAAAGGATCGACCATGATGAGTGTGCGTGTGTACTTCCCGGCCGCCATCCAGGACGATGTCGAGCGCTTCAAGAGGGCACCCCCGTGCCACATGGACGGCCGCGAGCGCCTCATCTTCTGCGGGCTCGCGGTCCAGGAGTGTCATGATGGATACTTCTACGAGTACCACAGCGAGCCCAGCTTCCTCCGCCTGCCCGAGGCGGCCCGGTGGCACATGAGCTTCTGCACGATGCAGTTCTGCCCGCCGCTCAGCCCCCTGCGCACGCGGGGGATCTACCGCCACCCCGAGCACCACGACGTGACGGCCCGGCTGGACCGGAACTCCTCGAGCCATGTCTTCGTCGGGAAGGGGCCCTCCCTCGAGGCCCTCTGCCAGCTCGCCGACCTGATCCTCGCCGGCGCGATCGTGCCGGAGGTGAGCCACGAGGGCCCGCAGCTGACGCCCGCCCCCGCGTCCGTGCCCTGGCGCGACGAGCTCCGTCGCCTCGCGGGACGCCTCGACGCCGTCGAGGCCGAGGTGCGGGCCGTCCGGCACGGGACGTTCACCGGACGGCTTCGTACCGAAGCCGTCGCCCTGCGCGACCGGGCGCGCACGGCGGCTACCGAGGCGGTCGCCTACGCCCACGCGGCCCTCCTCGAGGGCGTCCTGGGCGGCATCTCCCGCCGCACCCGCCCCTGATCCGCCGCCGATCGGCCATGCGCCGTCGGCGGCCTTTTTGTTTTATGCTGCCGGGTGTTTCTGCCGTGGGTACGGGCTTTCGGGCGTGAGGGATCGGGGAACGGTTGCCGCGAAACGAAAAATCACCCGCATTTGGGTGAGGGGGTCTCAGGTCTCCGTCGCGCCCAAGGGATGGCCTGGCTTCAGCTTCGGTGGCGACGGGCGCGGCCGCAGACACCTCTTCGCCGCCTACGCGCATCACCGCGTGCAGTCGACCGCCCCTGTGCAGCCAGCTCGTCTGGGGCCGCCCGCCACATGGTTCCCAAGCCTGATCCCGAGTCCTGCGCGGGTGATTTTTTTGCAAGAAAAAACGCCTTCGCTGGAAGGTCGTTCAGGGAACGGACGGCGCCCTCTTCTTGTCGGAGACGGCCACGAACCCCTTGAGGGCGTCGATGGGGACGCACTTCTCGCTCACGTACGTCACCATGTCGAGGGTGAAGCGGGCGTGCGTCGGGTCCCGCGAGGACGAGGGCGTGATCGTGAGGGTGGCGGTCTCGCTGATGACGTGGGCGTAGACCAGCAGGATCGACCCCAGGAGCGAGTTCTCTTCCGACAGCTTCTGGAGCACGCCCAGGTCCAGGTTCGCGTCAGGGATGTCGCTCAAACCGATGCAGTCCGGCAGTTCGATCCTGGCCTCTTCCTGCCCGGTATCCCTGTACAGCGTCACGGCGAGCGGGTGCCCGTCCCGGCCATCCTGCATGCTGACGCTGGCCCGGATGCCGTCTTCCAGGCGGAGGCGCCCCTTCACCTGGACGTTCTTGATCGCGTTGAAGTTGGAGTTGAGGTCCGTGGAAGCCGGGACCCGCAGCGGTCGCCTCGCCATGGGGTGTTCCTTTCGCCCGTTTGCCGAGAGCGACCCTAGCGAACGTTGCCGTTTTCGTCAAGCGTCGCAAGCTCCGTCGCGCGCTCGACAGCCGCAGGGCACGTCTCCTCCGCGCATGAAAAAACCGAGCTTGGCTCGGTCAGTACGTCTGCAGCCGTTCCGTCGCGTCGGGGAGCGGCGGGCCGGCGTCACGCATCGGCTGCGGCGGGAAACGGAGGATGAGTGTCCCCGGAGACGCGCAGCGTTCGCGCAAGGCCCGGTTTTCGCCTTCGCTGCGCCCGAGCAGGCGTTCCAATTCGACGTTCCGCTCCACGATCCGCGCCACCTGGGCGCCCGTGAAGACGTAGTGGCAGCCCAGGGCGGCCATGGCCAGGAGCGGGAGAAGGGCGCGCCGGCTCATGTGGCCCGCTCGCAGGTCCGGGCGCAGCCGCACCGCCTTCGTCCCGCCGCGAGGGGCGGGCGGACGCCGGGGACGATCGTGAAGCAGCCGTGGTCCGTCTCCGGGTCGTCCCAGCTGATGAGGGCGGGATGCTGCCCATCGCCCAGCCGGAACTCGCGCGGTTGGGGCTCGTCGTAGAGGGCGAAGCCGACCGAGTAGCGTTCGCGGTAGTAGGGCTTGTCGTGGCCACTGAGCGCGCGCCTGAACCCGCGGATGAGTGGCCGGGGCGGAACCTGGTCGCTCGGCGCCCCCTGTCCCGAACGGACGGCGAAGCAGACCCCCGCATCGAGCGTGGAACCGTCGGAGGGCGGCGGGGCCACATGGAACGTCCCCAGGCAGAAGACCTGCCAGAGGACGAGCGGTTCCTGCCCGGGCCGCGCAGCCTCGACGTTCCGGTGCACGAGCGCCCATTCGAGGGCGAAGGTCCCGACCGCGTTGCCGAGGCGGGTCTGGCCCGCCGCCTCACGGAGGCCGCCGACGATCAGGCGGAAGGTCGGGAGCGGGACCTCGAGCCCCTGCCCGCGCGGGGCCAGCTGGATGGTGTCGCCCATCTCCGTCCGCCGGAACTCCAGGAAGCGGGACGGGTTGGGTCGCCCGTTGGCGGTTTCCGGGCCGAGCGCGAGGCGGTACGTGTGGCGCCCGTCGTCCGTGGGCGGAATGTCGTCGGCGCGCTCGATCGCCGTGTCGCCGAGCCCGAAGGTCTCGCGGTCGTCGGCTTCGATCAGGTCATGGATGTGGTCCTGGTTCATCAGTCCTCCTGGCGAGGGGAGGGTAGGGGGAAACGGGCCTGGCGTCAAGGGTGGGGGAGCGGTATTCACGCCATCGATGCGGACATGGTCGTTTTTTGGAAAAAAACAGCGGCCTCGGTACGGAGGCCGCTAGGCGTGCGCCGTTCGTTACCCCCGTTCGCGCCGCGCGCGAGGCACGATCGTGTACAGGTTCGACGTGCGCCAGGGCAGGTCGACGTCGCCGGTGTCGGGGGCCGTGCGGTGCAGCATGAGGACCCCATCCTGGATCTCCGCACGCCAGCTCTCGGGGCGAAAGATGGTCGTGCGGTTGCCGGTACGTTCCCCGTACCAGCCGATGGCGAAGGACCACCCGTTGCCGTTGATGCCCCCGTACTCGACCTCCCCGACGACCGTGCCGTCGCCGGTCCGGTACTCGAGGACGAGGGCGCCCACGAGCTCGATCTGGCGGAGCGCCTCGGGGAAGAGGGTCCTGTGGGCGGCGACTGCGGCGAAGGGGTGTGCGGTGTTTTTCATCATGTCCTGCCGATCTTTGCGGGTGGGGCGGCTGGGTCTTCACGGGATGCGGACGGGAGGATGGTGCCAAAGATCCGTTTCACCGTCAATTCGCGGCCATGCTTCTTGGGTTGCATGTACGGCTCGGTGGATATGTTTTTGGATGTGACGTGTTTTTCGCGGAAGATGGGGCGTGAGATATTCGAAAGGGCCCTAGACCCGCATCTCCTCTGCTGGAATAGAGATCATGCCCATAAAATATAGGCGATTAAGCAAAAACAAGGTCAATAAAATTCTTCGGTGCTTCTCGGCCGATCTTTCGGCCACCCAGACGGCCCAGATCACGGGCATCAACCGGAACACGGCCAATGCCTGGTATGGACGGTTCAGGACGGCCCTTGCCGAGTTCCAGGAAGAGCGGGTAAGGCGATCTTCCGGAGGCTTTGAGTTCGAAGAGTCGTATTTCGGCGGTGTGAAGAGGGAGGCCCAGGCGAACGAACGGAGAAAGCGCGGCCGAGGCGCGGAAAACAAGATCCCGTCTTCGGAATCAAGAAGCGGAACGACGGGACCGTGTACGCGAAGATCATCGAAAACGCCCAACGGAAGACGTTCTTTCCGATCATCCTCCACCTCAAAGAATCCGAATTCCGCTACAACAAGAAGCATGACATGTTGACGGCATTGAGGACTAAATTGCGCGAGACACTAATCTGAGGCCATAAATCAGAATCCAATAAACGAAGCGCGCACCGTCGGAGACGAGAGCGCTGTGTTCCGTCTTTCGACGGCGCGTTCTTCGTCTCACGCGGTGCGCGTAAGAGGCTGCAGGATCAGAGGCCGGCGGCGGCCATCAGCTCCTGCACGTTGGGAACCGGCATCTCGGCGTAGGGGTCGTTCCACCCCTCGGGCCGCAGGTGCGGGTTCAGGTGCCGCAGGGCGTCGAGGAAGCCCGGCTGCATGGTGTTCGCCTCGTAGCGGAAGCCCTCGTCGGTCTTGACGAGGTTGCCCCACTGCTTGCCGTCGCCGATCGTCGGGCCGAAGCTCATCACCGTCACCGTGCCCGGCTTGATCTCGACGATCTGGTGGTGCGTCTCGTGGTTGAGGCGGTGCTCCGGGTCGCCGGCGTTCAGCTCGACACGCCGTTCGTTGTACGACCCCGAGCCATTCGGGGTGTACTCGACGGCGCTGTAGCCGCCGCACAGCACCTTGCAGTCGATCCACTTCCACGGGTGGTTGTGGGGGCGCTGGTCGTGCCCGAACCAGACGTGGAGGCGGGCACCGCCCTCGACCCCCCGCAGGAGGACGAGCTCGGCCTTGTATGCGCCGCCGGTGAAAGCGCCGTTCTCGAAGGCCGGGATGAGGGTGGGCAGCGCGGCGAAGGGCTTGCTCTGGAGGGGCTGTCCGGTCTTGGTGGTCTTGTCGTCGGTATTCATTGGGGGTACTCCACATGCCAGAGGCCGCAAAACTAGCGGCATGGACGTACTATACTATCAAAAAAAGACTGTCCTGTCAATACCGTCAGTGGCTAAAATCCAATATATACGCAAAATATGCCTATATGGATTCCCAAAACAATGCTCTCCTAAACCTGAAGCAGGAACGTAAATGAGCAAATGATGCAATTCCCACCTATGAAAGTTTTATCGTGGTATTCCAAAAATTGGCTCAACGCATACAAAAAATCGACCGCATGGACCAACTTGATTTTGTGATCAAAAAACTCTTCTCGAACTTTGTGACGGATGGCCGAAAAGTCCTGCGGATAACACAAAACTCTCCTTTCAGAGAGCTTTGCGGGACACCTTTCGGTTGTGGTAGACCTAGTGGGAGATTCTTGGAACCTCTTTATTTTAGAGCCACACAAGTGGTAAGAGTTCAGAAAAAGCTATAATCGGGAGTTTGTTTTAGCTTAAAAAGTGACGAAGTAGCGGCGGTCGGCTGGCTACCGTGAGGGAATCAATCCCATCTTCTTCCTACCAGACAGATGTGGTGACTTAACGACAGGCCTGATTTGGTGATACCTATTTAGGAAGCTTTGATGAGCTCATCACCGGTCAGGTCTTGTTTTTGGTACGAAGGAAAACAGCAGCGCACCCGGGGACGGATCGCGTAAGAAAGGGATGCGATGCTGTCCGCGAGTGCGGAGGAAGAAAGTTGAGTTCTTGTGAGTTCTTGCTGGCGCGTTCAGGTCCTCGTCGCGTTCGCGATGCGCTCGACGAGCTCCGCCGTCTCCGTCAGCCAATCGATGGGGGCGCTGTTCGGACGCGCGGTCAGGAAGGTGTCCTGAGTCTTCAGGGCCTCGATGACCTCGTTGACCTTCGCCTGGGTGAGCCCGACCTCCTCGAGGGGCAGGCCGGCGGGGGGCTTGAAGACCGCGGCGGCGAGGGAGGACGGAGAGCTAAGCTCCTTGATGACCCCCTCCCGAGTTCCCTGGAGGCCGGTACGCAGCATCTCGAGCACCTCTTCGCGCGCCCCGTAATTGCAGGAGACGTCGAAGAGTGGCTTGTAGTTGTGACCGGGGCCACGCGCGATGACGAGGCCGTACTTGACCGACTTCGGGTCCTCGACGATCGCGAAGTAGAGGTCGTCGGGGTTGGTGAAGATCTCGAGAGCTGTGATGAGTGACATTCCCATGGTGTGCCTCCAGAACGATGCACCGTTTGACAGTGGGGACGCAATGTCCCTGGTTCGCTGTGTGAATCCTCACGCCGCATTCTATTGAGATTGTGGCGCTGTGCAAGGGCAAAATGGTAGATTTTGCGCTCTCACAGAGAGATGATATTACAAACCAGTATAACCGAAAAACAGGGTTTTGTCAACCGTCTCGTTCTTTGGGGCTCTCAATTCCTTCTGGTCGGCACTATAAAAAGCAAAGAGCGCACCCGGACGGCGAGAGCGGGTGGGCTCTTTGCCGCGCGAGTGCGCGAGTTCAGTTGGCCTGACGGTACTCCTCGAGCCAGTCGGGGTGGGGCGGGAAGAACTCCTTACCCGCCACGTAGTCCGGGAAGTATCCCTTCATGACCACGGCGTAGAGCCGGTCGTGTTCGGGCATGAGCGCGGCCATGGCGCTCTTCACGCGCTCGAGGTCGCCGAGCGCGAGGATGTGCGCCCTGCCCCCGTTCCAGTGCCAGTCGACCGGCTGTCCGGAGCGCTTGGCCACCTTCTTGACCCAGCGCTCGATGGCGTTCGAGCCGATGCTCGACGTGACCATCATCAGCTCGCCGTTGACGCAGATGTCGCCGTTGGCGGGCGGCGGAGTAGGGCCGTCGGTGCTGAAGCCATGGCTGCAGTCCTGCACGGCTCCGGCCGTCGCCCACTTCTTCCACGCACGGGGGTCACGCTTCTTCGAAAGGTTCACAGGAATTCTCCTTGTTCCAGAGGCTACCGAACTGGCAGCTTGAATGCTCCATTCTACTACAAAAAGGCGGATTTGTCAACCGTCTCGCTTGTTTGAAGGAAAATAAAAAAACCAACCGCCGGTGGCGCGGATTTTTACGCATGAACGTGCGCTACGTGTTCTGTGCTCGCCCACCGTGCCCCACAGAGCGTGTATGCGGGGCCTCGATTCCCGCTCAGCCGTTACCAATACAAACACCACCCATGTTGGGTGGCGCTTGTATTGGTAGCCCCTAGGGGAATCGAACCCCTATTTTTCCCGTGAGAGGGGAATGTCCTAGCCATTAAACGAAGAGGCCACATGCGCGGACGGGCGGTACTATATAAAAAAGTCGGGTAAAGCGCAAGGAGGGGCCTGCCGTCCGGATCGCCGGCGCCGGAAGCGGCCTCCCTGGGCGCGGATCGCCGGCCCGGTCGATCGTTTTTTGCCTAGCCTTGGGCTATTTCCCATTGGGATAGGGGTTCCCAGCGCCCCTTCGCCCTTGACGGGAACGCGGATCCGGGCTAGGCTGGGCCGTTCGTGCGTCTCGTCCCCAACGGGTCGAACGGCCCAGATCGGAGGTCTCGTGAACGTGCCTTTCGCCTTCGTCCTGCTGTCGTCCGGGTGCGCGCTCCTCTTCGGGGCCTGCCTGCTCCTCGCCCGCCGTCCCGCCGCCGCTCCCGAGCCGGAAGAGGTCGATGACCTCTCCGACGAGGCGGAGCCCTTCCTGCCCGATGGGGAAGAGGCGGTCTCGTTCGCCGAGCTCGTGCGGTTACCCGAGTGGCCCGTCCTCTTCGGGGTCCTGCAGGAGATCGGCTCGCTGGCCCGGGCCCTCTCGGTGCGGCGCACCGGCCTCTCGGTCCGCACGCTCGCCGACGGCTTCTGCCCCGACTACCGCCCGGCGACGCCAGAGGAGGTCCGCCTGGTCGAGTTCCTCGGCTTCGTCCCGCCCGAGCGGTTCGTCCCCTGGATCCGCGACCTGCTTGCGGAGGGCGCGTACGGCCTGCACCCGTCCGAGTTCCTCCACCGCCTCCAGGCGCGCCGCGACGCCTTGCGCGAGCTCCGGGCGGCCAACCCGGACACGAGCGGGCCGCGGGCCATCGCCGCCGCCAGCCGCCCCTTCGTGGAGCGCCTCGCGCTCGTCGAACGCCGCGTCGCGCGCCTGCGCCGCCTCGTGGTGGACGAGGACCTGTACTGGCCTCCGGCCAAGGACGAGATCGACCTTGCTTTCGCGCAGGCCGACGCGAGCCTCCGGGCCCTCCGCGCCGCCCGTCCCGACGCCTCCGCCTTCGAGGTCCTCGCGCGCACCGAGGCCTGCCTCGACATCTTCGAGAACCGGCTCCGGGAGGTGCGTCCGTCCCTGTCCGCCCCCCTCGCCTCAGGCCTGTCCCCGGCCTGAGTTTTTCTTTGCCAAAATCCGGGCGCTTGCTACGCTCGATGCCTATGCCTTCCGCCCAGCTCCTCCCCTCGGAGGTCCCCGCCGGCCGTGCCCCGCTCGCCGACCGCGTCCGCCCCACGGGCTTCGAGCAGTACCTTGGCCAGGCCCAGCTCGTGGGGCCGGACAAGCCCCTCCGCCGCCTGCTGGGGCAGGCGCAGTTGCCGTCCCTCATCTTTTGGGGCCCGCCCGGGACGGGGAAGACCACCCTCGCCCGCCTCCTCGCCACCCAGCTCGAGGCGCAGTTCATCGAGATCTCGGCCGTCTCCTCGGGCGTGCAGGAGCTGCGTTCGATCATGCAGCAGGCCGAGGCGACGTGGGTCCGCGAGCGGCGCCGGACGGTCGTCTTCCTCGACGAGATCCACCGCTTCAACAAGGCGCAGCAGGACGCGCTGCTCCCGTTCGTCGAGCGGGGCGTGGTCACCCTCATCGGCGCGACCACGGAGAACCCGAGCTTCGAGGTGAACGCGGCCTTGCTGTCGCGGGCGCGCGTGCTGGTCTTGGAGCGTCTTTCCGATGAGGAGGTCCGCCAAGTGCTGCTCCAGGCGTTAAGCGATCCCCGCGGGTACGGCGGCCAGGTCGTGCTCGTGCCGGATGACGTCATGGACGAGATCGTGCGCGGGGCCGACGGCGACGCGCGCCGGGCCCTCAACGCCCTCGAGACCGGCGTCGAGGCCTCGCGCGACGAGGGGGGAGCCGCTTCCCTTACGCTCGAGCGCCTTCGCGAGGTCCTCCAGCGCACCCACCTCGCGCATGACAAGGGGGGTGACCAGCACTACGACCTCATCTCCGCGCTGCACAAGTCCCTGCGCGGCTCCGACGTGCAGGCGAGCGTCTATTGGCTCATGCGCATGCTTGAGGCGGGGGAGGACCCGTTGTATGTCGCGCGCCGGCTCGTGCGGTTCGCCTCCGAGGACGTCGGCATGAGGGACCCGCGCGCCCTCGTGCAGGCGATGAGCGCCTTCCAGGCCTGTCACGCCCTCGGGATGCCCGAATGCGACGTCGTCCTCGTCCAGCTCGTCGTCTACCTCGCCAAGGTCCAGAAGTCGAACGCCTGCTACCGTGCCACCAAGGCCGCGCGCGAGGACGTCCGCCGCCTGCCGTCGCTGCCGGTCCCGCTCCACCTGCGCAACGCGCCCACGGGCCTCATGAGGGAGCTGGGGCATGGCAAGGGGTACAAGTACCCGCCGGCGGAGGACGCGCAGGGGCAGGCGTATCTGCCGGAGGCGTTGCAGGGGAGGACGTACTATGAGGAATGAGGTTCGTAAAAATACACCGTTGATCGCGGTGTATTTTCTTCGTCGGCGGTAAACAGAAAAGCGCACCCGCAGGTGCGCCAGCCGCATG
>CAZIMD010000011.1:18388-26960 GCA_964540365.1 uncultured Gammaproteobacteria bacterium | reverse complement strand
AGGATTTGAGCGGCCATCTCACCGACGATTGGCGGGCGTTTAATGCGGAATACATCCCAAAATGCATCGAGCGCAACCCTGGCAAGACCCGTATCTCTGCGGGGCTTGCGTGCGGGATGCTTTGGACCATCGCAAAGGGGGTGCGCGTTGGTGACGTCGTGCTGTGTCCTGACGGAAAAGGAAGGTACTTTGTCGGAGAGGTCACGGGCGAGTACGCATACCATCCCGGGGAGGCCTTGCCGCATCGGCGTGCCGTCCGCTGGTATGCGCGAGCGATCTCTCGGCACGAGTTGGGCGACTCGCTCCGCAATTCCGCCGGAGCGATCGGAACCGTGAGCGACATCAGCCGGTACGCGGAGGAGATCGAGAAGCTCCTTTCGGGAAGCCGGCCCCCGGATATCATCGCGACGGACGAGAGCGTCGAAGACCCAAACGTGTTCGCGCTCGAAAAGCACCTCGAGGATTTTTTGGTGCAAAATTGGAAATCTACCGAATTTGGCAAGGCCTTCGATATCTACGAAGAAGACGGCGAGATGGTCGGCCAACAGTACCCAAGCGATACCGGTCCGATCGACATTCTCGCCATTTCAAAGGATAGAAAGGCGCTGCTCGTTGTCGAGCTCAAGAAGGGGAGGGCGAGCGACGTGGTCGTCGGACAAGTCCAACGCTACATGGGCTATGTCAAAGAGGAGTTGGCCGAACCGGGCCAGATCGTCAGGGGCGTGATTGTCGCCTTCGAAGACGATGTCCGCATTCATCGAGCGTTATCGGTCGCGCAGAACATCGAATTTTACACCTACAAGGTTCAGTTTAAGCTAGAAAAGAAAACGAGGTAACAATGGGGTGCATAGAGGCAGAAAAACTCCGAAAATACGGAGAAGTTACGCGGTAGCCGAAGAGGGGTGATTCCCCAATCTCAGCCAAAAATCCCCACCAAACCCTTGACACGCCCCTCGTTTCTTGCTACCCTCCCACATCCCCCGGAACCGCCCGCAAGGCGCATTCTCCGGGGATGGAGGACCCATGCTCGACCAGCTCATTCGCGAAGGCGACTCCGTCCGCGTCCACATCAGCCCCGACGACCGGGCCGGGGGATACGACCCCTGTCCCGACGGGACCGAGGCCACGGTCACGGGCTTCGAGGAGACGCTCGTCCCGCGCCTCCGGCGCAGGGGGCAAAGGCCGGGCGTCTACCGCAACCGTGCGCAGCCCCGGCTCCGCTTCGCGGACGGCACGGAACGGGTCGTCGCGTCCCGCCACCTCTCCCTCGTCGATCCCGGCGAGGACGCGCGTCGCCAGGAGGCGCTCCTCGGGCCCGAGGCCGAGAAGGCGGCGCGGCAGGCGGACTTCCTCCGCGACCTGCCCGACACGCCGTTCTGGGAAGGGGACTACGTCCGCCTGCTCCATCCGCACATGAGGAGCGTGCACTCCTACCTCACGCCGCCCGGACGCCCCCGTGGCCATGCCCAGGTGTCCCTCATCAACTACGCCTGGGAGGATCCGGTATCCCCGACGGGCACGTCCGACATGTATAGCATCTCCGCCGGGCTCCAGGGGGGCTGCTCCCTGATCGTCACCGAGCGTTCCATCGGCCTCGTGGAGCGCGGTCCGGTGTGGAAGCACTTCCATGGCGAGCCCATCCGCTTCGCGGACCTGCGCGAGGAAGCGGAGTTCTACGCCCTGCTCGGTCTCGTGACCGAGGTCGCCAATCCCCGTTCCGGGATCTACGACTGGACCTTCAAGGGGCTGCTCGGCGCGATCAAGGAAGGTCTCGTGGACGGCCTGATGGGCGGCTTCCGCCTGGGCCCTTCGGGTCCGGCCAAGGGTGAGCACCTCGTCGCGCTCCGGTACCACGACCGCGACCTCGGCCGCCGCGTCGCCCAGGCGATGCTGCAGGCGCATGCGAAGCGCTGACGGCCGTCGGGGCAACCGCCCCAGCTTCCGCTGACTCCGGTCGGCGTTTTTTGTTGCGTGACAAAAAAGAGCTCTGAAGCTCCCAATGGCGTTACATGGGTACGGCCTCCGTTCCTGTGGGGGTGCGGGCTTTGGGCTTTGCATGTATTCCCTAAAAATTCCCAAATCTCAGCCAAAAATCCCCACCAAACCCTTGACGCGCCCCTCGTTTCTTGCTACCCTCCCACATCCCCCGGAACCGCCCGCAAGGCGCATTCTCCGGCGGGAAGGAGGTATTCGATGGTCCCCGAATTCGTCAAGATCGATGACCGCGTGTTCCTGTCCCAGTCGTCCGACCACCCGTGGCAGCGCCCTGACCCCTCGTGGCCGCAAGCGACCGTCGTCGGGTTCCGGGAGACCCACTTCGGCCACTTCCGGCGCACGGGCATCAACGGCCTCAAGCCGGGCGTCTACCGCGACCGGGAGACGCCCCTGATCCGTCTCGACGACGGAACCGTTCGCGCGTGCATCGCGCAGCGCCTGGTCCTCGCCGATCCGATGGAATATCGGTTGCGGCTCTGCGGCCGCCGTGAGGACCGGGCGCCGGCCTGCGTCCACCGCGACGACTTCCTCCGCGACCTGCCCGACACGCCCTTCTGGGAGGGGGACATTGTCCGTCCCGCCAACCCGGTCAAGCGCGAGCACGAGGCATTCGAGGCGCGGGTCATGGCGATCGACTACGGAAGCCTGGTGGCCTCCTCCGACGAGGCCGGACAGCCGCCTGCCTACGTCCTGGGCAACACCGAAGACGGTGGGCTGTTCGACGGCACCTTTCCCGCCGAGAAGCTGGCGCTCGTCTGCCGTGGCGAGGCCTGGAGGCGGGCCCACGGCGAGAAGATCACACACCCCGACGTCATGGCCGAGACCTTCTCCGCCCTCCAGTTCGGCGGCTTCGATCGGGTTTCGATCCGCGGCTGCAGCGAGTTTTCCGATGCCGACGCGGAACTCAACGTCGCGCGCGGGTATGCCGATGGGGTCATTTCGGGGGAGGCCGCGCGTGCGCTCGCGCTCGCCGGTGACCACATGGCCCGAACCACCCACGCCCTCGGGCTGCCGAAGAACGCGGAGATGCGTGACAAGGTGGGGCGCTACTATGGGGTCGGGCTCTTCCGCCTCCACGACCGCGACCTCGCCCGCCGCTACGTCCGTGCCACGTTCGAGGCGAGCCTGAAGGGCTAGGGCCCCTTCGCGCGCGTTCCGCCCTCGCCGCTGAGCCTCCTCAGCGGTTTTTTCTTTGTCTTTTCGCGGGCCGGCGGCCCCGGTGCGGCGGGTCCGGCCCTTGACAAGACCGTCTTTTTCAGGTATCATCAGTCATCCCCATTCGGGGCCTGTTCCATCGATCTGCCACCATCTCCCCTAGGAGTCCCCATGCCCCAGCTGATGGCCGTCGCCAAGCTCGCCCTCCTCGTGTTCGCGCTCGCCAACGTCGGGTACACGCTGTACAGCTTTCGCAGGGTCCTCCATATGATCCCCGAGGTCTGGAAGCGATTCACGGTCCGCGGTTCGCTCGCCTCAATCGCGGTCGCCCTCCTGACGGTCGGGATTGGATATCTCCTGTCGTTCGTCCCCGGCCTCGATCGGGGTTGGGGGAGCCTCGTCTTCGGGGGCGGGGGAGGGAACGTGCTCTTCGAGCCGATCTTCACCCTGTCGCGTTCGGAGTCCCTGGTTGCCCGTCTCGCTGTCCCGCTCTTCTTCGTAGCCATCATCGCCACCCTCCCGCTCTGGGCGATGATGGAGGAGGTCATCTTCCGCAAAGGGCGCAACGATTGGCGGTCCATCGCCCGGTCGTCCGCATGGTTCGGTCCGCTCCACTGCCTCTGCGGCATCCCGCCGGCCTTCGGGCTCGCCCTCATCTTCACGGGGGTGTTCCTCGGCTCCGTCTACAAGCGCGCCTACGAGCGTTGCCTCGCCGAGGCCCCGGGCGGGCTCGTCACCGAAGAGGTCCGGTCGGATGCGGAGGATGAGGGCGTCTTCGCCAGCACGGTCGCGCACACGCTCTACAACCTCGTCCCCGCCACGCTCGGGCTCGTCTACGCCCTCTCTCGGGTCTAGGCTCCTCCTGCCCTGCGACGGCGGGCGACGCTCAACGGCCCAGGGCCGTTTTTTCATGCAAAAAAAAGAGCCCCATCCCTTGCGCGGACGGCGTCGCTTGGCGCGTCGTCTCGCGTGAGGTGGGGGCTTGAGGGGGATCAGCCGGCCCGTCGGAGCGCCGGCGGCAGCAGGAGTGCGGCCCTGATCCGGGAGAGGAAGTCGGTCGCCTCGCCGTAGCCGTAGGCGTGGATGTAGTGGGGGCCCTTGGACAGGGTCGCCACGTCCGCGAAGAGGAGGGACGCGTCGAGCCGGGCCGCTTTCCAGTTGATCTCGATCACGTTCGCCCGCCAGCTGACCAGGATCTTGCCGCCCCGGGTCTCGACCACGAAGCCGGGGCCGCGCCAGCGCTCCTTGCCGGGGGAGTACGGGTTCGGGACGCGGGTGAAGCCGAGGGACGTGGCGTCGAAGCCGGCGCGGATGAACGCCTCGCGGAAGGCGTCCTCCATGGCTTGGGCCACGTGCGCCTTGCGGCAGGCGAGGTGCGCCTGGTCGAAGAGGCGCACCTGGAGCTCGTCCCCGGGGCGGATGACGTAGGTGCTGGGAAGATGTTCCGGCGCCCAGCCGCGCTCGTTCCGCGCTCGTTCGGGGGAGTCCGGCATCGGGCGGAGGTTGATGAGGTCGTCGTTGCGAATCCCGCAGACGACCTGTCGGGCGTAGCGGGGGTCGCGCAGCCGCCGGTAGGCCTTGCGGACCTGGTTGAGCGTCCGCCCGATGAACGGCGCGCCCGAGACCAGCGTTTCGGAGCTTGCCTGGTCGCAGTCCGTGAAGGTGCCCATGGTCCAGGGCTGCCCGCAGAAGGTGCAGAGCGTCCACGGCTTGGCGATGGCCGAACCGACGAGGCCGAGATGCTCGACCCGGAGCTCGCCGTCCCATCCGCGGTCGTGCGCCTTCAGGAGGGAGAGGAAGCCCTCCCGCTCGATCACGGTCGGGATGGGCTCCGCCGCGTCGTCGAGCGCGGGCGGATCGATGAGCGCGTCCACGTCGCCGTTCGCGTCGAGGAGGTGCGTTCCGAAGATGGCCCACTCCCGGAGTTTCTCGCCGTGCTTGTGCCATGCCTTGCGGCGCGCCTCGAGGAGGGCGTGGAGGCCGTTCAGGCTGCGGATGCGGGCGGAGATGCCCTCGACCGTGTCGCAGGCCTCGAGCGTCTCGAAGGGCAGACCGTCCAGGACGGCGCCTGCCCCCTTCCAGATCTCCCACTGGAGCATGTTGGCGCGGTTCTTCTTGCTGATGTTCATGTATTCCTCCGAGCGTTGTGATGGGGAACGTCTCAGGAAGGCCCGATCGGGCCAGCCGGAAAGCGTCTTATTGTACCAAGAGTGGCGACGCATGTCAAGGGAAGCGCTCGGTCTCTTGACGGGAGCGAAAATGGGGCGTATATTTCGCCCCGCGAAAGGAAGGAGTCAATCCATGCGCGTGTACCTTCTGGCACTCGTCTGCCTCGCCTTCGGCCTGCCTCTCGTGGGCTGTGCCCCCGCTCCGGACCTCCCGACCCGCCGGGTCGCGGAGGTCGCCGTCGGCAACCCCTCCGAGACCGACACCGAGTGCACCTCGACCCGTTGGCCGGGCGGGATGTGCGACATCGTCGTCGCCTTCGACGACATGCCTGTCAACGGCCTCCTGTTCCCCGGGCCCGTCTACGCCCTCGACGGCTCGGTGATCTCGGGCGAGGTCCCGCCGACCGTCTACGAGCGCGGCTTCCGCGCCGGCTCGACGGGCGTCGCGGCCCGCCGGACCCTCCGCATCTGGGCGTACGACCTCTGGGCGACCTGGGGGCGCGTCTGCGGTGGGGCCACGGGCCCGTGCGGGTTCGTCGCCGCGTACACGCAGGCATCCGGGATGTACCCTGGCAGCCTGTCGGTCGGGCTGTCGCGCCGCGAGACGGGCGGCACGATCGGCTTCGAGTCTGCCTACTACCGCGAGAACGACGAGGTCCGCGAGATCCCCGACGCGTTCGCCGTCGCCTACGACACCGCGACCGGTTCGTACGGCATCACCCCCATGGCACGCCGGATGGGCGTCCACGGCGCGACCGAGGAGGTCCTGGGCTACCGCCTCCCCGACGCGGGCGGCGGCCTCTTCTCCGCCACCTATCCCACCTGGACCGCCGACTGACCTCGGCGGCTTTTTTTGCCTGCGCATGGTCGGGCGGGAGCATCCGGGGGCGAGCGGCAGGGCCGTGCGAGGGAGGGGACGGCCCGTTTGGCCCTCGCGAGGCTACCCGCCATTTTATGGGCGGACGGGCGCTCATTTGCCGTCGCATCTTCGCGCATACACCCTCTCTCGATTATTTGCTATAGTGCCCGCATGCGGAGGGAAGCGTGGGGGGTATCGGCGCGGCTTGCCTGGCAGCGGCCGCGGTTTCGTGCGCTTGCCCTGCTGTTATTCGCCCTGGTGACGGCGGTGAACATCGCCTTCCTCCTGAAGACGGTGGTGCCGGTGCGTACCCAGGCGACGGCCATCATCCACTACACCATCTACCTCGGCATCGACGACGTGCGCGATTGGCCCTGGATCTTCCTGTGGCCGGCCGTCTGGCAGGGGATGGCGTGCGCGGCCCTCATCGCGGCCTTCGGGGCGTACCAGAGGGACCACCTGCTTGCCTATGCGCTCGTCATCTGGACCTACGCCTGGTCGGTCCCGTGGGCGATCGGCCTCAGCTATTTGTTCTTGTTTAACTCTCGATAAGACGGTATGCCCTCCGACCTCTCCGTGATCCAACCGCTGGCCCTCATGGCCGGTTCCGCCATCCTCGCGTTCCTCACGATGCCGCCCCTCGTGCGCTGGCTCGCCAAAAACAAAATGGGGAAGTCCATCCGTGATGCGGCCTCCGCCCCCGTCATGTCGGCCCTCCATCAGGCGAAGGCCGGCACGCCCACCATGGGCGGGGCGGTCATCTGGGGGGCGGTCGCCTTTTGGGCGTTCGTGTTGGGGCTCGGGTGCCAGCTGTTTCCGGATTCGTTCGTCTGCGACCTCTCGTTCCTTTCGCGCTCCCAGACCTGGCTGCCGCTCGGTTCGCTCTTGGGGGCGGCCCTCATCGGCCTCGTTGACGACTATTGGAACATCCGTCGGTGGGGCCCGAAAGGGGGAGGGTTGCGGGCGCGCCACCGGCTCGTGTCGTACCTGCTCGTCGCGGCCATCGGCGCCTGGTGGTTCTATACCAAGCTCGGTTGGCAGCATCTGCACGTCCCCTTCATCGGCACGTTCGAGATCGGTTGGGTATACGTCCCGTTTTTCCTGCTGACCATCGTCGCGACGTCGCATTCGGTCAACGTGACGGACGGGTTGGACGGCTTGGCGGGCGGATTGCTCGTCGCGGCGTTCGGGGCCTACACGGTGATCGCCTGGTCCCAAGGGAAGGCCGACCTCGCCACGCTCTGCGCGGCCGTCATCGGCGCCTTAGTGGGGTTCCTCTGGTTCAACATCAACCCGGCACGCGTCTTCATGGGCGATACGGGATCGATGGCCTTGGGGACGTTGCTCGCCGTCGTCGCCCTCATGACGAACCAGCCGCTGCTCCTGCTGATCATCGGCTTGCCCTTCGTCCTGGAGAGCGCCTCCGTGATCCTGCAGGTCACGAGCAAGAAGCTGCGTGACGGCAAGAAGGTGTTCCGCAGCGCCCCGGTCCACCACCACTTCCAGGCCATCGGCTGGACGGAGCCGCAGATCGTGATGCGCGCTTGGCTCGTGGCGTTCGTCTGCGCCGGTCTCGGCGGCGTGCTGGCCCTCATCGATTCGCTCTAGCGCCCATGTCCTTTTGGCAGCGCCTGCGGACCCTGGATGCGCGGGTCCTCCTGTTTGCGGGTCTCCTGCTGGTTTTCGGCTTGGTGATGCTCCTGTCGGCGACGGCGGCCATATCGGCGCAGCACGGCAGCGGCCCGTTCTACTATGTGCAGCGCCAACTGCTGCTCGGCGTCCTGCCGGGGCTCGCGCTCTTCGGTTTTTTCGCCCTCACCGACTACCGCCGCCTCAAGGAATTCGCGTTGGTCGCCCTCATCCTTTCGATCGTCGCGCTCGTCCTCGTGTACATCCCAGGCATCGGCCAGATCCGAGGCGGATCGCGGAGCTGGGTGGGGATCGGCCCCCTCAGCTTCCAGCCGTCGGAACTCGTGAAGCTCACGTTCCTGGTCTATGTGGCCGCTTGGCTTGCCGCACGGAAGGGCTCGGATGCGCATGACCTCGAGAAGGGCCTCATCCCGTTCCTCGCGGCCGTCGGGTCGGTGATGCTGCTGCTGGTCCTGCAGCCGGATACGGGTTCCATGGCCGTGATCGTTGGAACGGCGCTCGCGCTCTACTTCCTCTCCGGAGCCCCGATCTCGTGGTTCCTGTTCTTGTGTGCCGCAGGGGCGGGGATCGTGGGCCTCCTCATCCGCGTGTCACCATATCGCGCCGCCCGTTTCATGACGTTCCTCCATCCCGAGCTCGACCCGATGGGGAAGGGGTACCACATCAACCAGGCCCTCCTCGCCATCGGTTCCGGCGGGTTTTGGGGGGTGGGGTATGGCGCGTCGCGGCAGAAGTTCCTGTACCT
>CAZIMD010000011.1:11528-18288 GCA_964540365.1 uncultured Gammaproteobacteria bacterium | reverse complement strand
CCCGTGACGCCGCTCCTGGCGGTGCATGCGCGGCTATTGGAACAGGATCCGGGCCTGGAAGCCATTTGGTTCGGCACGCCGGACGGTCCCGAACGGGCGCTGGTCGAGGCCCGCGGCATGCGGTTTATTGCCGTTCCGGTCGCGAAGATCCGGCGCTTTTGGACGTGGGAACAGCTGCGGTTGCCGTGGCGGTACCTCCAGGCGCTCCACCTCGTGCGCCGCGTGCTCCGGCAAGAGCGTCCCGACGTGGTCGTTTCGGCCGGTGGATTCACGGCGGTCCCCGTCATCCGGGTGGCGGCGCGCCTCGGAATCCCGTCCCTCGCCCACCAGCTCGATTGGCTCCCGGGCCTCGCCAACCGTTTCCTCGCGGATCGCTGTACCAGGGTGACATCTTCCTTCACGTATCCCGATCCGCCCTTCGGAAAAGGGGTGCCGGTCCAGCCCGTCGCGACCCCGGTCCAGTTTTCGTTGGACGAGCTGCCCGCGCGGGGCCAGGCGGTGCGCCAGGTCGGGCTCTCGTCCGGCCAGCCGATCCTGCTCGTGATGGGAGGCGGGACGGGTGCGGCCCCCATCAACGACCTCGTCAGGCGTTGCTGGGCAGATTGGCAACGCCGCGGCTGGCAGGTGATCCACCTGACGGGAAAAGGGAAGGCGGGCGAGCGGCTCACGGGAAAAGGGATCGTCCAAAAGGAATTTTGCTTACCCGAAGAGATGCGGACGCTCTATGGCGCTGCCGATCTCGTCCTCATGCGCGCCGGGCTGGGCGCGATCTCCGAGGCCGTCGCCTTGCGCAAGCCCATGGTCCTGGTCCCGCTGCCGGGGTCTGCCCAAGAGGCGAACGCCCGCGTCTTCGCCGAGGCGGGCGGTGCGCTCGTGATCCCGCAGGCGCAGCCGGGGTTCGACGAATGGGTCACGAAGGCGGTCCAGCGTTGCCTTCGCGATGCGGCGTTCGCCCGTCTCACGGTGGATCGCGCCGCCAAAATGATGGAGACGGATCGGGGGGAGGCGTTAGCGGGGGAGGTGATGGGGTTGGTGCGAAGTGGGGCACGTTTCTAGCGGTCGCGCCGTGTTGCATTATTTCCCTCCGCAGAGGGAAATTTTTGCGGTCAATCCTTGACGGGCGAGGATGGTTTGCTATCCTCGGCCCCGGAGGAACCGCCCATGCGCATGAGTCCCCATCGGGCCCTGATCCCGCTGTTCTGGCTTTCGGTCGTCAGCGTCAGTTCGTTCTTCGTGACGGCGCCGGCCGTCGTTGGCTTCGAACGGACGATGAGGGAGGGCTACCACCGGACGGGCGAGCCGTCCTACGCCCTTCTTTCCCTCTTCGCCGCCTCGCTTCGGCCGGTCGTTGGTGGCGGCTACCTTGGGGGTCTGATCATCATCGTGATCTGTGGGCCGCTCGCGCACGAATTCGGTCGCCTCTTCTGGGGGCGGGCCGCCGCGGCGCTGGCTCCTTCCGCGCGGCTCCCGTACCGCCTGCCGCCCACGCCATCTCCGGCCTGCCTGCGCTACGTCCGTTCCCCGGCGCTTCTCGAACGGGCCATCGGGTTCGGGATCCGGATCCTCTCCGCGTTCGTGCGCCGTTGGCCCTCGCGCCTGCTCTTCCTCCGGCGGTCGCTCCTCGCGGGGATCACATGCGGACTGGCGATCCTCTTCGCGGCATTCGCGTTCGTTTCCGTGCTCTTCACGGACCTGTGGACCCTCGCCGTCGTCTCCGCCCGCGCGGGAAGCCGTTTCCTGCTCCGCCTTTTTTCCGGGCGACCGGATGGGTGCAGGCCGGCCAACTTCTTCCTCGGAGGGTGATCCCCTCCCTTTTCTATTCCGTCTTTCAGTCCGTTGCCGAGCCTACCCCCTTTCTGCTAGGCTGGCGGGGATTCCGGCCCTTGTGCCCACGTATGGATCTTGCTTCCCTCCGGACCGCATTCGAACCGCATTTGCGTGGTTTTTTGTTGGAAAGACAAGCGAGCGCCCAAACGTACACGGATGACGAGCTGCTGAGGACCTGGCTCGCCGAACCCGGAAGGCTCCTTTCCGCAGGCGGCAAACGCGTGCGGCCGCTGATGTGCCTTTTGGGGTATCTCGCCGCGACCGGTGCCGAGCCCACGCCTGCCGCCTATGACGTGGCCAGCGCCCTCGAGCTGTTCCATCTGTTCGCCCTCATCCATGACGACATCATGGACCACGGCCGCGAACGCCACGGCGTGCCCACGGCGCATCGCCGGATCGCTGAAACGCTCCAGGCGCATGGCCGCCGCGGGTCGGAGCATGTCGGAACGGCCCAGGCCATCATCCTTGGGGACCTGCTCTTTTCCTGGTCCGTCGCCGCCTTGCAACGCGCCTCTTTTCCCGAAACGATTCGCGCCGAAGCCTTCCGCCTCTTTTTCGCGATGTCCGACGAGGTGATGGTCGGACAGATGCTCGATATCGATCTCACGACCCGTACGACCTCTTCAGGGCACGAGGCCCGTCAGAAGATGCTTTTGAAGACTGCGGGATACACCTTCATCAAGCCCTTGCAGATCGGGATCGCGTTGGGGGAGGGGACGCCTACGCAGCACGCCTTCGCGCAAGCGTTTGGTGAGGCCATCGGCCTGGCCTTCCAGATCCAAGACGACCTTTCTGACGCCTTCGCGACCGTTGAAGAGATTGGCAAGACGCCGCTTTCGGATTTGCGCGACCACCAGCATTCGCTGCTCACGCAAGGGTTGCTTGATCGGGGGAACGAAGCCGATCGAGCCGTGCTCCAGGCCGTGTGGGGGAATCCGGAGGCGACGCAGGAAGCCTATGAGGCGCTGCGGGAGCGGTTTTGGCGAAGCGGGGTTTTCCAGGCGACGGTCGAAGCCTGCCGCGTCGAAGCCGAGCGTGCCCGGACGGCCCTCGCGCAGGCGGACCTTCCCGAAACGGTCCGACCCCTCTTTTCCGAGCTGTTTTCCAAGGCCGTCTCCCTGGAGCGCCTTGCTTCGCTTGAGGCTGTCATGAATGACCGCTATGGACGTTAACGCGCGCGATGTCGCCGCCTGCCGCGCCCTGCAGAAGCGGCATGGCACCAGCTATTTCTTCGCGACCCGCTTCCTTCCCGCCCGCCACCGTTGGGCCGTCCACGCGCTCTATGCGTTTTTCCGGGTCGCTGACGAGATCGTCGACGCCGAACCCGCCGGCGGCGACGCGATGGAAGATGCCGCCGCGACGGAAGCCGCCTGCGCCCGCCTGCGTGCCTGGTGGGACCGATGGCGCGGCGTCCGCCAGGGCGAGCCGACGGATGACCCGGTCTTGCGCCTCACGGACCAGGTCTTCCGGCGTTACGGCATCCCCGACGCCTATGCCGACGCCTTCTTCGAGAGCATGGAGATGGATACGCGGAAGTACGCCTATGAGACCTATGAAGAGGCGAAGGCGTACATGTACGGATCGGCCGCCGTCGTCGGACGGATGCTGACCCATGTGCTCGGGTTTTCCGATGAGGCGGCGTTCGAGAAGGCTGATGCCCTTGGCTATGCCATGCAGTGGACTAACTTCCTGCGTGACATCGACGAGGACTGGACGCTCCGGCGCCGCGTATACCTGCCGCAGGACCGCCTGCGGGCGCACGGCCTCAGTACGGAGACGATCGCCACCCGGACTTGGAACGAGGCCTTCGAGCGCCTCATGCGCGAGGAGGCCGAACGGGCCCACGCCTTGTATCGCGAGGCCGAAACGGGGATCCGTTTCCTCGCCCCGGACGGTCGCCTGGGCGTTCTCGTCGCGGGGCGGCTGTATGAGGGCATCCTGGCACGCCTCGAGCGCCAGGGGTTCAACCCGTTCGCGGGCCGTGCTCGCACGTCGCTCGCCGAGAAGACGGTCCTGGCCTTCGGGGCCTGGCGCGACGTCGCGGCGCTCCGGTGATATTTTCTTCGCCATTCCCTTCTTTCTGATATGCCTTCAGACCTCCCACGCGTCGCCATCATCGGAGCCGGGATCGGCGGGCTTGCGACCGCCTGCCTGCTTGCCCAAGACGGCCATCCGGTCGACGTGTACGAAAAGAACGAGCAGGCGGGCGGCCGGGCCAGCGTCCTCGAGGCCGATGGCTTCCGTTTCGACATGGGCCCGTCATGGTACCTGATGCCCGACATCTTCGAGCATTTCTTCGGGCTCCTGGGCGAGCGGATCGAGGACCATCTGCGTCTGGTGCGCCTGTCGCCGTCGTACCGGATCTTCTTTAAGGGGGAGGCGCGCTCCGTGGACCTGTATGGGGATCGGGTGCGGGACCGGGCCACGTTCGCGTCGTTCGAGCCGACCGCCGACCAGGCGCTGGACCGGTACCTGCTCCAGGCCGCGACCGTGTATGATACGGCACGACAGTGGTTCCTCTACCGCAACTACGATTCCGTCTGGGATTTCCTCGACCGCCACGCCATCTTCTCCGGGATGGGGCCGGGGCTCCTCGCCTCGATGGACCGCCACGTCAACCGCTTTTTCGCCGACGCGCACCTGCGCAAGATCATCGAATATCCGCTCGTCTTCCTCGGCGGTTCCCCGGACAACACGCCTGCGCTCTACCAGCTCATGAGCCATCTCGATTTCAGCCAGGGCGTCTTCTATCCGCAGGGGGGGATCGTGGAGGTGGTCCGGGCCTTGGAGCGCCTTGCGGCCGCACGGGGGGTGAAGATCCATACGGGGTGCGGCGTCCACCAGATCAGGACGGAACAGGGCCGGGCGACGGGCCTCGTTCTGGAAGACGGTCGGACGGTGGCCGCGGACCTCGTGGTCTCGAACGCGGACTATGCGTTTACGGAGCGCATCCTCCTGCGCGCGGAGGACCGGAGCTTTTCGGAACGGTATTGGGCCTCGCGGGTGATGGCTCCCTCGGCGTTCATCCTCTACCTGGGCGTGAAAGGGCGGATCCCCACGCTCACGCACCACAACCTCGTCTTCTCGCAGGACTGGAAGGCCCATTTCCGGGAGATCTTCGACGACCCGCGCTGGCCGTCCGACCCGTCGCTCTACGTCTGCGCGCCGAGCGTCACCGACCCGACGGTTGCCCCGCCCGACCATGAGAACCTGTTCGTCCTGGTCCCGATGGCGGCCGGGTTGGAATATACCGATGCGGATCTCCAGTGGTACAAGGAGAAGATGCTGCAGGTCCTGCGGGACGTGTTCGCCGTGCCGGACCTCGCCGAGCGCATCGTCTATGCGCGGACGTTCTGCGTCCGCGACTTTGAGGAGCGGTACCACAGCTACAAGGGATCCGCCCTCGGATTTGCCCACACCGTGCGCCAGACGGCCGTCTTCCGGCCGAATAACGTCTCGAAGAAGGTCAAGGGCCTCTATTACGTCGGTGCCGGCACCAATCCGGGGATCGGGATGCCCGTCTGCCTCGTGAGCGCGGAGTTGGCGTACAAGCGCATCAAGGGGATTTCCGACCCGCGTCCGCTGCCGGTGCGGACCGAGCGCGAGCGCTGCCCGGGCGGGGAGGAGAAAGTGTCCTAAAAAAGGACACTTTTTTGTGGTTGGCGCCCACATGCGACACGGCGTGCTATCGTCGTTGCGCTCGTCACGCATCACGAATGAGTCCCGTTGGATCGGGGAAAGGAGATCCGCATGTTCCCTCGGACCACCTGGTCGCCGGCCGCTTCCGATTGGCGGCCCGGCATCTTGGACCATTTTTCTCCATATCATGAGGACAGCCTGCCTTGGCCCGTCGACGAGGACCATTTCCTGCGCGATCCGGACCTCGGGTGGCGCGTCCTCACGACCGTGGACCAGCTCAACCGCCACCCCGCGACGGATGAGCGGACCCTCCTGATCGTCGCCCTCGAGGCGGCGACCGATCCGCGGACTGACGCCCTCTGGGGGATGGGGGTGCGCGGGCGGATCCTGTTCGTGCCGCGGGAGGACCTGGAATGGTCGCTCGCCCGCCTGTCTCGGCTGCTCGGGCCGGACGGTTCCGTCCACGGCAAGGCCTTGCGCCACGATCTGCTCTGGCGCATCGCCCGCCATGCGAAGCAGTGAGCCGAACGATTCCCTTTCGATGAGAGAGGGATTTTTTTAGGAGTTGATGAAACGTCCCGGTGAACATCGATCCTGTCGCTCCGTGTCAGGGGCGATATGAGCGTATGGCAAGGGAGAATGGTTTTTCATTGTGCCAATTTTTTTGAGAACCGAGGGAGAGAGGGCTCTTGGCGCATGGGAGCTCGAGATGCCTCGTAGCGAAAAAACATGTATTGCAAAAAAAGAGCGCCTCCCGCCGACAAGGGGCGCGTCCCGTTGGTTACGGGACCCGTCCTTGTCGGAGGCAGGCGTCAGCTGGCGGTCTACCGGGCGGTCCGGGCGGCCTTGCGGGCGGCGGCCTCGCGTCGGCGCAGCGTCCACTGGGCGTGTTCGTGGGCCTGGGCCTCGGCCGGATCCTTCGGGAAGGTGGTGAGGCCGCTCGCCCGCACCACGGCGACCAGCTTCGGGCCAAGGGGCTCGAGGCTGCTGCAGCGCCACCCGTCGTCGCCGAAGGTGAGGCGACAGCCCTTGCACCCCGTGAGCCCGAGCGGGTTGGCGCAGAGGATGCAGTGGTAGCGGGTGTAGCCGCCGCGGTTGCCTTTCAGCTCCGCGCCGATGAGGTCGTCCACCGTGGCGTCGATCACGGCGTCGTCGATGCACGCGCTGCCCGGCTTCGTATCGTCGTTCGCGATGTCGGCCATGTCCAGGGCGAGCGCGATGTGCAGGCGTCCCTTGGTGATGGGGTAGCCCTTGGGACCGGTGGCATCGTCGCTCGTGAGCCCCGGAGGTGCGC
>CAZIMD010000011.1:0-11428 GCA_964540365.1 uncultured Gammaproteobacteria bacterium | reverse complement strand
ATGGGGTAGCCCTTGGGACCGGTGGCATCGTCGCTCGTGAGCCCCGGAGGTGCGCCCAGCGTGCTCGGGTCCTGGAGGTAGCTCTCCAGGTACGCCATCCAGGTGTCGGTGATGAGGTAGTCGCCCCACGCCCGTTCGGCGAAGGCTACGGCCGCGTCCGCCTGATGGCGGAGGGACGGCGCATCGCCGCGTCGCCCCTCTTCGGTCGCCTGCGGCCTCAGCGTGCGCTCGGCGGTGACCCGGCTCATCGCTCCCGGTTTCCCGTCGCGCGGCTTTTGGTGCCGGATGACGTTGAACGCCTCGCGGACGCGGAGCGGCGGGCAGATGACGCGCTCCTCCTCGCCATCGCCGCCCGCGAAGGCGGCGATGGCCTCCTTCGGGGTGAGGTGGGGACAGAGGGCCGCCATGAGGGCGGGGCTGAGCTCCGCGCCGCGGCGGGCGAGGTGGAGGGCGTCGTGGTAGTGCGTCCAGGCGGCGGGCTTGTCGGTGGTTTGGGGCGTCATTTTCTTGTGGCCTCCTAGGGGGTGGTTGTGTACGTTCGCCGTGTTTGGGCGATAGTTTAGTATAGTAAAAATAAGCTGTTTTGTCAAGTAAAGCGGTTGCTGATCGTCTCAGTCCCATCGTGAACGCCCTCGCGTTCGGGGTGAGACCTGCCGATCTCGACCGCCTGCGGACGAGCGCCTCGCCGGAGCGGAAGCGCGACAACCTGCGGTGCACGACGGATGCGTCAGCCCGCGCTGCTGGGAACGCTGTCCTGACGGGCTCCCGCCTCGGATCCAAACGGATCCTGAGACGTTTTTGTTTCGCGTCGTTCCCAAAAAAAGTCCCTTATCTTGGGGAAAAAGAAAGACCGCCCGCGCGTCCTGGTGGGGACGGGCTGGCGGTGAGGGGCGCGCTCAGTTGGGGAGCGCGATGGGGGCGTCGTGGCCGCCGGGGGCGAACACGCGCTCGGTCTCCTCGGTCACGACGATGGCGGTCTCGCGGTCGATGTCGATGCGCGGGAAGCCGAGGCCGAAGACCGAGTTGTAGAACGAGCCGGGGAAGCTCTGGACGGCGGCGGTGTAGGCGCGGCCGCGGTCGATGAGCGAGGTCTGGGTGTCGGCGAAGGTGCCGCGCCCGCGCTCGATCGCGCTCTGCACGCGGGTGTAGGTGGCGGGGTCGATGGCGGGGTTGGCCTCGGCGATCGCCCGCATGACCTCGTTGGTCCCGCCCTGGCGCGCCTGGACGACGCGGTCGAAGGCGGCGCGCACGTCGCCGCGGTACTGGTTGTTGACGCCGGCCATCTCGAGGATGGTCGTCCTCATCGCGCTGTACCGGTTCTGGGCCTCGCGGCGCTGGGCCTTGATGCCCGCCTCCGCCGAGACGCAGCTGTTCTTGAAGGCGATGGCATCGAGGCCGACGATGAAGATGCCGGTGGCGAGGATCGCGAGGCATGCGAGAACGATGTTCTTGGTGTTCATGGTCTTCTCCACGGTCCGACAAGGCGATTTTTACGCTAGTCGGTGTCCAAGGAAGTGGTTCGAGGTCAGAACGCGGTCGAGCGGCCGTAGTGCCTGGAGGAGAACGCCGTGCGGTTGCGGTGGCGCTTCCCGAACGGGTCGTTGACCCAGAAGTAGCTGCCGAGGAGGCCTGTCACCGCGAGGGTGACGAGCCAGCCGAGGACGAGGATCCACGTCGGCGGCGTGACCGTCGCGTAGAGGTACTCGTACTCGGCCATCGGCGTGCGGACGAAGTTGTTGTCGACTTCGTTCTCGACGATGTGGGCGACGGCTGCCGCGTCGAAGGCCGGGAGGGCCTCGATCCGGGTGCGGACGTTGTCCTTGACGCGCGCGTTGCGGGTCCAGGTGACGAACTCGACCCAGGCGATGCGCGGGGACTCCGGCAGCCCGATCACGACGGTGAAGTCGTTCTTCTCGGCGCCGTGGTCGCTGTCGACCCAGTGCTCGCGGAGGCCCTCGGCGAAGCTGCGGTCGGCCACGTTCGTGAGCACGACGGTGATGTTCACCTGCCGTGCCGCCCCGAGGCGGTCGTTGCTGCGTTCGAGGGCCGCCTGGAGCGTCTGGAGGTCCGTCGCGGACACGGCGGCGCCCGCGTTGTTGACCCGGTCGATGCGGTAGAAGTCCCGCACCCGGGGGTACTCGGGCAGTCGGCCGGCGAAGCGGGCGGCGACCCCGCGCGTGCGCAGGAGGCTGCTCGCGCCGGCGGCCCGGATGTAGTTCGTGTAGCTGTGCTCCTGCGCCGTGGGATCGCCGACGCGGATGCGCGTCCAGTCTGCCGGCTCGGAGGCGTAGGGCGGGTTGCAGGTGTTGCTGTACACGGTCTCGTCGTTCGACGAGGTGGCCGTCCACGACTGGTCGTGGGAGTGGCTGCACACCCTTCGGCTGCAGGTCCTCGTGCGGCCCTTGCTGTCGGTGCCGCACGGGTACGATTCCGTGTGGCAGTGGCAGCAGGAGGTCCACGAGTCGTGGTCCTTGCGGGCCACGTGCCCGCCCCAGACCTCCGTGCTGGTGGTCTTGTACTTGAGGCCGATGCCGACCGTCGCGGCGCAGCACACGAGGGCGACGCCGATGAGGGTCGCGAGCTCCTTCCAGTCGATCCGGCCCTTGCCGGCGATGTAGAGGGTGATGATCCCGATGGCGGGGATCAGGAGGAGGGCGAAGGTCCAAAACATGTTACGATTCCTTTCCGGGGTGATTTCCGGAGGCGTGAAGGGGCGTTTTCGCGTTGTGGCGCGACGGGACAAGATAGCGTATTTGTTAAGCTTTGTCAAGCGAATTCTTGAAAAGGTAGCGTACTTTAGCGGATTTTTCGGTCATTCTCTGGTGAGTGGCCTGATAAGGCAGTCATTATGATTCATGCCTCCTGCCGAAGACCCGTCAATATCTGCGTTCGTCAGGGATCGTGTGGGGCGGGTGCATGGCCTCTCGTTTCATGGTTCCCACGGGCCGCTTTCTACGGACCGTATCTTTGCCCGAACGCCTATATTTGACGGATATAATCCCTATTCCCGTGAAGGACATGCCCGAGACCAAAAAGAAAAGCCCCGATCCAGGGGATCGGGGGAGGGCGGCTAGCGCGTGCGCACGCCGTACCAGCGGTTCTCGCAGGTCCAGCGTCCGCACCAGTCGCGGTAGAGGTAGGTGTCCCACGGACCGCCCGTTCCGTCGGCGGAGGGGTCTTCCTCCGGGTCCACGACGGGCGGTCGCGCGTAGCGGGCGGCCGAGACGCAGTAGAGGTGGACGAACTCGACGAAGGGGTAGCCGCCGGGGCTGCGCACGCTCCGGCTGTGGAGCGAGGTCGGGACGTACGGCGGCGCGCCCGGGTAGGTGTCGGTGTGCAGGTACCGGGTCTCGTCGCCGGTGTTGGGCCAGGAGGCGAAGAGCTCTTGGAGCCGAACCTCGCCGTTCTGCGGTACCCAGCTCGAGATGAGTGCGCCCGGCTGCGTTCGAGGGCCTGCCGAGACGGTCAGGGGGATGGGCTCGCCCTCGCCGCCGCGCAGCAGCGGCCCGACTTCGCTCGCGAGGGCGACGTAGTGGAGCTCGCGGAGGTACCCTCCCTGCACGAAGGGGTCGGTTACCGGCGTCCCGAGGCCCGCGATCTGGCGCCACGGCGCGCCCGGGGGCACGATCGAGGTCGCCGTCGGCGGCCCGCCGGGCAGTGTCGGTCGCATCGGCGTGGCGTCCCAGGGGTTGTGGTACCGCTGCTCGATCTCGATCACGACCCGCGCTCCGGACGGCGGACAGGACGGCGTGAACGTCCACGATCCGCCCGAGATGAGGGGCTGCGCCCCGCCCACGCCGGGCAGCAGGAGGCAGGCGAGGGCGGCGAGCAGGGGCAGGAAGCGTGTCTTGCGTGCGTCGGTCATCAGGGGCCTTCCGTTCTGCCGTTCCGCCGCGTCCATGCCTCATGGGGAGGCGTGGCCCGTCGAATCCGGCCAATGGCGCTCTTGCCGGCAAAAGCGCCTTTGGCCAAACCCGAGACGGGGAAGACGCTTCTGTATACGGAAAGCGGGGCGCTTTGTCAAGGGGGGCGAAAACGCCGCGAAAAGAAAAATCCCCGACGGGTTCACGTCGGGGAGCCGATCAGAGCGGCGTGGAGCGCCAGCCCGGCTGCTGCGAGCTGAAGAGCGCGCCGGTGGGCGAGGGGACGAACCAGCTCTCCCCCCAGCCGTCGATGTAGGTGGCCATGCGGCGCGCCGCCGGTGTCGGGTCGGCGTAGGAGACCGCGTAGCTCGGCACGGGGCTCCAGCTGCTCGGCGTGGTCGGATCGAGGCTGTTCACCATGAACGTCGACGGGTTGCCATCGATGTCGCGGTAGACCCAGATGCGGACCAGGAGCGAGGAGGACCGGCTCGCGTATGATCCATTCTGCGGCGTCTTGACAGGATCGTTTTTATTCGCCAATCTCCGCTTCGCTCGTGGTTCCCAACGACCTCGCTCGGGGCGATCGGATCGCCCCTCCATCCAAGGAGTCCCAGCTCATGACGCTCCGAACCGGTGCTGATCTCATCGCCTTCGCCTGCGACCGCCTCGAGGCAACCAAGGGCGGCGAGGAGGGCGCCCATGAGACGCTCACGCTTCTTCTCGACCACTACCTCGTGCTCCCCGAAGAGATCGGGCTCGCGCTCGACGCGTACCGCACGCTCGTGGCCGCGCATGCGGCTTCGCAAAATGCCGCCAGAATGGTCCGCCTCCGGCACGCGCTCCGGCACCTCCGATCTGACCCGTTCCCGTCTCGGGTCTACGCCTTCCGCGAGCAGCTTGATCGCCTGCGTGATCCGACGGCCTTCGAGCGGCTCGGTACCTCGCGTGAGGAGCTTGCGGCGCTCAGGCGTCAGGCGGAGGAGCGCCATATGGGGAAGGGGCCCTTCCTCGCGTCCTTCAAGGAGCGTTTCGAGCGTTCCATCGAACCGAGCCATGCCAAACAGGCGTACTCCGGCTTCGAAAGCCTCCTTACCCACTTCAAGGCCTACGCCATCCGTCCGGAAGAGATCGGCACGTCGGAAGCGGAGCTGCGCACGCGTTGGCAACGGGCGCGCGTCGCTTTCGCCGGGCGCCTCTGGGCGAGCCTGTCCGCGGAATGGGCGGATGGCTTGAACCGCGCCAAGGAGGCCCATGACCTCGCGCATGTTCTGAAGCAGGGAGTCGTACCCAACGACATCAACGCGTCCCAAGCCGAGATCGACGCCCGGCTCCACCGCGCCTTCGTCTTCGAGGCGTCTGAAATGCTGGAGGGTGTACGCCGTGAGCGCCGGGTTTATTCGGTGGCCTGTCTCAAGAAGTTCTGCGAGGCGTGGGGCGTCGAGCCTGCCGAATGCGGTCTTGCGGAGACGTTCGAGAACCTCGAGGCCGAATTCCAGGGCATCGAAAACGATGAGGCATCGCGCGCGGACGAGCGCCGGCTCCGCCGAGACGCCGAACGGTACGGGGTCACCTGTCCGGTGGAACTCACGTCCGACGAGCGTGCCGCCGTCCAGCGGAGGATCTGGGTCCGGTGCGTGCGCCGGAGCATCGAGACGGGTGATGATCTGGAATCCATTGAGGGGGTTGGAGACGTTCTCGATCGCATGCGGCACGTCGGACGATCCCTGTATGGCGAAACGTTCCCGTCTCTCGCCGCCCGCCGTCCTGATCAGCTCGATGACCCCGGGGATCGCCTCACGCACGAGGAGGTGGGCCTCACCCGCGAGGCGTTCGTGCTTCGGATGCGCGACGCGCTCGTGGCCCGCCTGCGTGCCCTGATCGAGCAGTCGCTCACGCAGGATGCCATGCATGAAGAGGAGATGGGCGAGGGCGAATCCCATCCCGCCGATCTCCTCGACCGCCTCCATGAGGCGGTTGGCGCCCGTGTCACGACCTACGAGGAGCTTGGCGCGACGCCTGCCAGGCTCAAGCGCCTGAGCGCGTATGCGTATGATCTCGTCCGGTACGCGTCGGTATAGGCGGCTGGCCGGTCGAGCCCGCAGAGGGCTTGGCCGGTTTTTTCGTTTCCCCATTTGGGGTGAGAGGGGAATAGGCGAGGCATGCCCTCCCGCTATCGAAAAAGGTGACGGCTATCGCATTTTTCGCGTGCGCGTTTTGGGGGCGTTCGCATGGGGTCGCCCGCCGAAGCTAGTACCGAGCGTCATCCACGTATTCCACCTCCCCGGTCGAGGTGTCAATCCGTAAAACGGTCGTATCATCGGAATCGTGGTACCGGATCGTCACCTGACCTGGCAGAAAGCCGTGGGCGCTGAGCTGTTGTTTCACGAACGCCCGTTTCGCCTTGTCATCGCTAAAGTGGGGCGCGTCGTACGGGTTGGGGGCGCCTCCGCCGACGTAGATCCTCAATGCGCTTGGGTCCGCAAAGCGCCGCAGCGCCTCATCAAGCATTCCCGTCAGGCCATACACGCGCGGATCCATGAAGTGGCCGACGAGCGCCTGGCGCGACGTCGGATCAAAGACGATCACGCCGATGCAGGGCCCAAGGCCGGTCGTTTCGATGATGTCGGGGGCTTGGGCGAGCTTCCATTTGTCCCACTGCGAGACCTCGATCACGTTCGAACCAGGATCGAACCGTTTTTCGCGTTGGTGCATAGGTTGGGGTGGCGTTTGGTGGGTGGATACGGCTGTTCATCCATATCATGGAGGGCCTGCCGCCGTTGTAGGAAGGGGCGGGGGATTTGTATGGCGTTGGCGGTGCTTCGTCTGTCGTGTGTGTCGAGGGGTGAAACGGAACACCCGCCTGTTATGGCGGGTGTTCTTGCGTGGTGGGACCGGTGGGGATCGAAACTACGAGACAGGGGAGTGAGTATGGGGCTAGACTAAGGTAATTCTTAGAAAAACCTCAGAAAAAGCGCATTCTTATCTTCTGTCAAAATTCCCCATTTTCCTATCTTTCCCTACTTCGTGGGCAACAGGTGGGCAACGCTTTTGGGAAAGGTGGGGAGAGGGGATGATGAGCCGGAGTAAGTATCCGGCTCTTTGTCTAGGTGGGAAATAATTTACCCCACCTTTGAGTTGGGACTCCCTACTTGGTGGATCTGGTAGTCGCGCCTGAGGTGCGTGCATTTTTTTATAATTTTATCCAAAGCGTAAGTCGCGCAGGTCTGATTCTGTATCGTGGTATTTTGCTTCATCTTCGTAGTGTTGAGCTATAGATCGAAGCATGGCGGCCGTTCTTGGCCATTGTGTGTTTGCTAAGCTACTCAGGTTATCATACTTTTCTGCTAACATGCGCTCCTGATTGCCTCCACCCTTCAATTCACGAGCGACGACCCTTCTGCTATTGAAGACTTGATTTTCAATATGTTTTTCAATCACTGTGTTAGCGAGATTTTCGATTAGATTGCGGATGGCTTTATTTGGCCATGTTCCATCAAGGTCAGTAGGTGCATGAGCGAGCATGAATCCAATATACATGTCGCCACCAATAGTGCGGCCCGCTTTTTTACATAACTTGCGTGCATCTAAGATCCATTTTTTGAGGGCTGTTTGTTCGATAGTCCCGTCTGCATTTGTTCCTGGTACCAAGCTCCAATCTCTCAGTACTTTATATGCAGCGTTAGCGCGTCGCTGTTTTGATTCGTTGTCGAGCTTATCTTTGTCCGAATCTACTAATCCATCACTGCGTTTACAGGCAAAGACCACTAACTTTGTAAAAAATCCTGGATCACTTTGCAGCACACGATGGAGTGCCATTGGGTGGGAGGTATGACGTTTAATTTCATCGAATATCGGTACAAATGGCCACTCTAGTTTTGCCATCTCTTCGACAGGAATTTCACTTCTTTTATACAATTGGTTGAAGACATTTGCTAAATGGTAAGTATCCATCGCGCCACCATCGAGGCTCTTTTTATGTGAGCTCAAGACTTCCTCCAGTAATTTTACTAATAATTCAGTTTGAATATTAGCCTGTGGATCACCAGCTATATTGAGTGCCACGCGAGGCCTTTTCATTCTAAGTAATTTTTGAATTGCGATCGTTGCATCCTGCTTTTTGTCTGTCTGTGAATAACCGCTTGCATATTTCCAGTACACAGATTCTATCTTTTTACCCTGCGCTTCAACCAATGCCCATGTTTTTGCGCATTCCGGTAGGCCTAGGAATAGAAGGGCGGTAGTTTCTGGGGTGATCCCGCCGTGCGATTCAAAATACTTTATTTCATCTTCTATCCAGCCTTCTCCCTTCGTTTCTACGCGGCCAAGCGCATACCCTCGAACAAGCATTGGCATGTCAGTTGCGTGGGAATCGAGTTCTTTCAAAACTTTTCCATCCTCATTCTTATCGCGTACAACCTTTCCTAGACAATGACCTAAAACACCCTGATATTCGATCTTGCTCGCAAATTTAAAAATACTCTTCAACGATGCTTGATCAAGTATCTGACGCGCAGCTTCTTTTTGTGCAGCTTTGATAGCAGAGTCCTTTGCTTCGTACTCTCTGGGCTCACCCTCTGGGAGCTCTGGCCATGGCGTCATCAATAGCCAACCTACGCGTTCGATAACGTTCTTAGACAAAAACTTTTTTAATATTTCGCTTAAGACGGGGGTTTGAGCTTTTAAATCGTCCTCTCCGTAACTATTAATCCAGTGGAGCACTTCACGAATTTTCTGAAGCAAAACAGCCCTTTCTTTCCTCAAGAAAGCGGATGGTCTAGTCGCTTCAAGGGTGGCAAGGAGTTTTTTTTGAGCGCCCGCATGCAGGTGGGTAAAATCGCCCAGTGAAGAAATAATGTTTTCTTTCCTACAGGCCAAATCTTCAAGAAGTGGCATCAATTCGTTTAAATATTGCTCCTGCTCTTCTACCGTTTCGTACTCCAGGCCGCGACGGTGACCGCCCGTATCACGCCACCGAAAGCGATGTGATTCGCTTATACCTCCTCCCGAGTAAAATCTTTCAGCGAACTTCCATACTAATATAGGATATTTGCCGATTAATACCTTCAACACTTCAATCCTTTGTTTTGCTGTTGCATGAGTTTGTGGAAGACCAGGTAAAAACACCTCTCCTAGACTATTTATTGGACGATTACTCCAACCACCCCCTAAGTCTATGTCGGCTAGTTTCGCTAGTGCATTTACAGCACGAGCAATATGTTCTTTAGACCAGGCTATACTTTCAAGCGACCATAGCAGCCCGCTATGTTTACACTCGTTAAATAAGCCGCCCTCGCCCTTCATTAACTCTCTAAATACTGATGGATTTTTTGCTATGCGTTCATCAACAGCCTCTATGAAAGCATTAGGTGACGCTTCCGCTAATAAAGGCGACGCATCTTTGAGCGAGGCCCATACTTCCCATTTATCTGCTTTCGAGAGTATTTCTCTGGTAATGCTGTCTGCGAATAGCTGCGTCGAAGCAGTGCTCGGAGATTGGCTTCCATGGACGGCTAACAGAGCTAGTGATTCAACCATGCCTGTTCTAAGCCATCCTGAGTACGGGCTTGATTTACCGTAGATAGCGGCTGCCCAACGTTTATCCGCTTCTAGATGGTATTTTGGATCTGTTTTTGTCAGTACATTGAGGAGCGTTTTTTTAAAGCGGCCTAGTTGATCCTGGGTTAAATGTGGAGCGAGTAAGTACCATGCATCTAGTGGGGACTTGATCATCCAAATACTCCCAACTTTTCGAAGCGGCGCATCCTCCATTGATAAGAAGGGCGTTAATCCTTTTACAAAGCTTTTGTAATTTAAATTTGTTAATGTCTCAATTGCCTTACGATCGCCATCTTTCTGCTCATCCCATGAGTTCGCTAATAAAACTGGTAAAAGTATTCTTGCTGATTCACTCTTGGTCCAACCGGGCGCAGTCACGGCCCTTGATCGAAAAAGTTGTCTGCGGAGTACTGGAATACTCTGTCCTGAATCTCTAGCCGACTTCTGAGCCCTGGCCTCTGATAGTCCATTTTTGTGAAGAACTTTTTCCAGGATGTCGCTCTGAGGACGGGCAAGTCTAAGAATGCCACGAACATCAACAACTGTTGCGTCCATTGCTATAAAAACGTGATGACCTTTAGCAACCGCTGCGGGGGCGGATTTAAGGCATTCTCCCGGTCCGGCAATGATCAACGGATAATTTGAAAACGCTTTTGTGAGCTGCCTTAAGTCGTTAGCATTTTCCACTACCACACATCGTGAAAGCGCTTGAGTCTTCTGAGTGTTTGGCAAAGTGGCTATTGATGAATATAAAAACGCATACGCCTCTTCAGGATCGTCCCCTTGTAGCTCAAGAATATCCGGTTGGTTTGTAATCCATCGTTGTACTGCCTCAATGTTTTTTACTCGACCTCCAATCACTAGTTCGGGGGTCATTACAGGCTTGGTTCCAACAGACCATTCTTCCCAGACATCTTCCAAGTCTCGGATACCATCTGAAATGACCTTTCCCATTTTACGAGCGAGCCAAAGTGCGGTAGCGGGCGTGATACTCAACCATTGCTCTAAGTCGTCAACTGCAATAACTTTTACATCTTTCCACGGTTCTAAAGTTTTTTTGGTCTTTCGCCACTCATTCTTTTTTGCAAATACTCGAGGGGTTACAAAAACAAATGTACTATCAGCGGGCACCATTTCTCGAGGGTCATTTGTACGATTATTATAATCAGTTTCTGCTTTGGCTTGAGCGGTTTTTTGAACACCCATTTCCCATCCAGAAGAGCCTTCAGGAAAGAACGGGAAAACAACAGGGGTTTTAAGTAAGCCATCCCACCCACCCGTCGTTACACTATCTCCGCTAGGAAAGTGAATATGATCTACATTATTGCCTGTATGTGCAAGTATTAAACGGCTAATAAGCTCCGGCAAACTATCCTGACAGCGTCTGGATTGTGTATTTGCCCAATTTGCAATATCGGAGGCTGTAATCCACTTCATAGGTATGCCCTCAACTGTATTGGTTTAACGTTTTAGCAGCAAGTTTCTAGTGGAATATGAATTTAAACCCTAGGGCAGGCTGCAATAGTGTAAGCTTCAAATATGCACGAAAATAACGTCTTGATGTTTCATCCTGCTCTAGACAGGCTTACGCCCCGTCAAAAACGATTCGTAATGCTACGAGTCAACTTTCCTTTAGCTACACGCTCCGCTTTGGCGCGGGCTGCTGGATATCGTGAGGCTACGATCACGGGAGATGGGGGACGTACGATAAAATGCGATAAAATCCGGCGTGCTTTGCGTGAGATCCTGCTCGAACAAAGTCTATCTAGTTAGTCGATTCTTGAGGTGTTTTGCTCGTAAGCTTTGAAATTCCGTCCATCATCAGCCAGGCAAAGAAGATTAGTAGTGGGGAGGCGAGCAGCTTGTATATGGTGAACCCAGTAACCACGCGATAGATGCCAAGACCGAAACTACCAAAACAAAACACCCACCTTTTCAGGATGGATGTTTTGCGTGGTGGGACCGGTGGGGATCGAACCCACGACCCTCGGCTTAAAAGGCCGGTGCTC
>CAZIMD010000010.1:5438-27432 GCA_964540365.1 uncultured Gammaproteobacteria bacterium | reverse complement strand
GGTTTCGTAGGGAGGTCGCTCGTGGTTTGGGGACGGCCTTATTCTCCGATCCTTCACGGATGCCTCCGGATGCGCGCGTCCAAGAGGCCCAGAGGGGACCCGCCGAGATGCGTTACCCGCCCCATTACGAGAGGCTTTTTCCGAGATCGTTCTTGGATGCGCTCGCAGAACATGAGGCGGTGAGGTATTTCGTCTATTCGCTCACCCAACGCAAGGGGGAAGGGTGCCATGAGCCTTTTCGCGTGCTTCGAGCGCTCGACACGGATGGTTCGGAGGCTTTATTGCGTAACTCCGTCGCGCGTTGCGTCTTGCTCCATGTGCGTGGCCTTGAGCAGCTGGGGCAGAATATCGTTGCGCGCCTCAGCGAAGACCAGAAAGCCCATTTTTTTGACATTCTGCGTGACGCTTCCGGGATCGACGAACGCGCGTTTACCGAGGCGTGCGTCATGGCCATCGAAGGGGATTCGGCCTTTCCGGAGTACGCTCCCGATCTTGAACGGGCATCCCTTGTCGGGACAAAGGGGTTCGTCCCCCGATTCCAGTTTCAGCGCATGGCGAGGGCGTGCGGATACGCAACGGAAGACGCCTTCTTCGCCTCGCTGACCCCAGACGCAAGACGGGCGATGCAGGCCTCGTACGTGCGCGAATGCGCGACCGCGCGCCTGGATGGGGACCGGCTCCTCCATCTGCTCGGCCATCTTCCGAATTGGGCGTCCGAGATTCGGGACCAGGCGATTCAAGCGATCCATGATCGCGTCGTCACAGGGCTTTTGGAGGATCCTGCGCACGCCGCCCAGATCGCGGAAACCTCGTCGTGGCGTTCCGTGATCACGCGATACTTCGCGGAAGACGAGGCCGCCTCTTTTTGCCGCCGCTATGCGCGCTTGGGGGAATCCATCCAGGAAGCGAGTCCCGCTTCCGTGGGCGGGTATGCCCTCCTCGTCGTCCAGATGGATCGATGCGGGTATTCCTTGGAGGACATCCAATCCATTTTGCGACAAACGATGGCGGCCTATCCGGAGGATGCGGGCGAGGCGGACGAGCGGTGGATCATCGTCCGCGCGGTCTGCGCCAGGCACGGCCGTCCTGGGGAAGCGTTAGAGCGCGCGCATGCCGATAGGGCCATGGCGCATATCGGCTATGACCAGACGGATGCCTATGACGTCCATTTTCGCTCGGGCGAGAAGGCGAGCGTACGCGTGTGGATAGCCAGGGAGCAACGGAGGGAGGATGATGGCGCTACGGGTCTTGATGGCAGGAAATGGGCACAGGAGTCCGACGGGGGTGCCCGGCCTTGATTCCTGGTCCGGCGGTATCCCCATCATGCGGACGTACCGCCTTTCGCTCGCGTTCCCGTATGGCCGCACGGGGCCTTGACAGCCTCGCCCGGATTCCTTAAGATCCAGCCAACATTTCGGCAGTTTAAGCCGGCTTGATTCCCATCTAGAAAGGAGCGTGATCGTATGGCAGAAGTAAAACGGAAGAAGAGCGAATCGTTTGACTCGTTGCTCGGGCGCTTCAAGCGCCGGTGCCAGGACCGTTGCCTGAACCAGGAAGTCCGTCGTCGCCAGCGTCATGCTCACAAGCCGAACCGCAACAAGCGCCGTGACGGCGCCTTGCGTCGCGTGACCCTGACCCAGCACTACGCGTACCTGCTGAAGACGGGCCAGCTCAAAGACGAGAAACCGAACCGCAACGGCCGCCGTTCCGCGTAATGCGGCGGCGGTTTTGCTTCTCGGCGAAGAGGCGATCCGGCCTGTCTTTCCGGTGGCGATTGATCTATCATAAGAGCAGTGTTGCATATGACCCTTACCGAACGCATTGACCAAGAATTCAAGGAGGCGATGAAGGCCAAGGATGAGGTCCGCCTATCCACGCTCCGTTTGCTGCGGACGGCGCTGAAGAACCGCCAGATCGAGACGCAAACCCCCCTGGCGGACGCCGAAGTCCAGGCCGTCATCAAGACGACCATCAAGCAGTACCAGGATGCGCTGAGCGACTTCCTCAACGCGGGACGCACCGACCTGGCCGACCGTCAGCAGCGCGAACTCTCCATCCTCAACGAGTACCTGCCCCCGGCCTTGCCCGCGGAGGAACTTGAAGCGTTGGTGAAGAACGCGCTACAATCATCGGGGGTCACGGATGTCGGCAAAGCCATGGGCATCGCCATGAAGGCGGTCGCCGGGCGAGCCGACGGCAATGAGGTCCGGAAGATCGTCGAGCGCCTGCTCGGCTGATCGCGCGCCCTTTGAATCTTTGTTCTAGAATCTTTCTCCCATGCTTTGGAAAGGTTCGGTAGCCACAACCGCTTTTGCCCGCGCCCGGAAGCTTTTCCTGGCGGGGACCTTTGCGGTTGTGTTTGCGTTTCCCGCGCTTTCAGCGTCCGCGCAGACGGCCCAGCCCTTCAATAACGAGGCCGTGAATACGGTCGCGACGCAGGCGGGCATCAATGCCGGTACGGATTTGTTTGCGATCATCGGGAACCTGATCAACATCGTGTTCGGGTTCATGGGGGTTTTGTTGCTGTGCTATCTCGTCTATGCCGGCTACCTGTGGATGACGGCGCCCGGTCCGGAACAGGTGGAGAAGGCGAAGGGATACATCAAGAACGCGATCATCGGCCTGCTCATCATGGTGTCTTCCTTTGCCGTGAGCCGCTTTATTTTAGACATGATCGCCGGGGATGGCGGGGCGGGTGGGGCTGGCGGTGGGGCTGGCGTGGCGGGTGGGGTGCGCCCTGGGTCCGGCTTCCCCGGTTCGGCAGGCGCGCTTGGGGGTGGCGTGATCGAATATCATGTGCCGGAACGCGATGCGACCGCCGTCGCGCGCAATACCTCGATCATCATCGCGTTTAAAGAGCCGATTGATCCGGCCTCGGCCATCGTGGGCTATTCGGAGGCGGCAAGCACGACGGCGCGCGACCTGAATGCCGATGCGATCCATATCTTCCGTACCGGACAGGAAACGACGACCGCGTTACGGAGCGGCGATGTCGAGGTGTTTTTCACGGAAGACCATAAGACGATGGTGTTGCGCCCACGGGCGTTGTTGGGAAGCCCGAGCGCGAATACCGACTATTCGGTTCGGTTGCTTGGTGGGGAGCGGGGATTGCGGGTGGAGGCGCCGGGTGGTGGCGGTCCGTCTATTTTTGCCGTCGGGAACGGCCTCGTTTCGGCGGAGCGTGAATATAGCTGGCGCTTCGAGGTGTCGACGCTGGTCGATAACACCCCACCCAAGATCTTGTCCGTCGTTCCGTATGCGGATGGGCGGTATGCGCCGAACATTGTCGTGCAGATGAACTTCGACAAGCCGCTGAACCCGGTTTCTGCGTCCGGATTGGTCCGCTCGGGGGCTGGTTTCGAGAATGTCGAGATCGTGTCTTCGCCGGTGGCGGGTGGTGCGGCGACGCGGCCGGACGGGCAGTTCACGTTGTCCAACCAGTTCCGGACCATTGAATTCATCTCGACCGTATCGTGTGGCGTCAACTCGTGTGGTCGCCAGGTGTATTGCCTGCCGTTCAGCTCGAATATCGCGGTCCGTATCCGTGCGGCTTCCTTGTCGGAAGCGCCTCCGCAGGCGCGGATCATCCGTTCCGGTGGGGCGTCCCTGTTTGACGGGATCGTGGACGCCACGGGGAATTCCTTTGACGGCAACGGCAACGGGACGGCGCAGGGCCCCGGAGAGATCCCGGCCTTTGACGACTACCAGTGGCGCTTCCAGACGGAGGCACGGCCGAACCTGGCCCCGCCGCAGATCCGTTCGGTGGCACCGGGCGTCCGGGCAAGCGGGGTGGGGGTGGACGCGGCCGTGACGTCCGATTTCGATAGCGTGCTCCAGGCGTCCACCGTGACCACCGAGGCGGTGCGAGTGGAGACGAACGAGCCGGAAGAGCTGGCGGATACCTTCTGGTGGACCGTCGAGACGCTTGGGTTGCGGGCGGATGGCGGGGTCCTGCGAGCGGGGGAGCGGGCCTCGACGACGCGTCTCAGCGTGGATCACCGGCCATTCCTGGCCTCCCAGCGGACTCCGGAAGGATTGGTTTCGCCGGAATACGTCCCACGCATCGGTTCCGAAGTCCAGAACATTTACCAGAACTGCTTCAATCCGGCGTCCTCGGCCAGATGCGCCGGGAGTCCGTATTGTTGCGATGACCGTCCGTCCCGGACCGCGTGCGCGGCCCCGTCGCCGTTGGCTCCTTTGCCCTTACGACCATGAAACGCTTCTCCTTTCGCGCCCTCACGGCGCTTTTCGGCCTCCTGACGGTGCTCACGCTTGGCGTGACCCTCTTGCCTGAGTCGGCTTCAGCCCAGCAACCGGCCGGGATTGACGTCGGCCTGCAAGCTGTCGGGAATACGACGGTCCTGTCGGCCGAAGATCCGCGCACGATCGTCGTGCGGATCATTAATATTTCCTTGGGATTCATCGGAATCATCCTGGTTTCGATCATCGTCTACGCGGGATTCCTCTGGATGACCTCGGGCGGCGACAAGGAGAAGATTGATCGGGCGCAACGGTATATCCGCAACGCGATCATTGGGGTCCTGATCATCGTGAGCGCCTGGGCGATCACCCGGTTCGTGATCTCTTCGCTCCTGGGCGCTACGGGCGGGGGAGGCGGTCGTTCGACCCAGGAATCATCGGGAGGGGGACCCGGGGGTGGATCCTTTGGGTCGGCAGGCATTTCCGGCGGGTTTTACTTGCTCGGGATCGAGCCGGCCGGGTCCGTGCCGATCCGGAACGTGGAAGTGCGATTCCTGTTTTCCCAGGACGTGGCGGCCGCGCAAGTGAACGAGCGCGTGCGCGTGACCAAGGCGAGCGGGGAGACGGTGGCTGGGCGTTTCGTCGTCGAGGGGGCGCTTGCGACCTTCGTTCCGGCGCAGGCCTGCCCGTCGCCGCAAGCGGACCGGTTCTGTTTTGACGCGAACACCGAATATGTGGCGAAGGTGGACGGGACGATGCGGTCCGCGAGCGGCCAGTCGATCGCGTGCGGGGGATTGGGTGCCGTCTGTGAGGGGCGCTTCCGGACGGGGGACCGCATCGACGCTTCCGGGCCTTCGGTGAGCCTGTTGCAGCCGTATGAGGGGCAGTCTGTTTCACAGAACCGTTCCATCGAATTGATTGGAAGCGCGTCCGATGAAAATGGCGTTTCGCTCATCCAATTCAGCGTTGATGGGCGCATCGTGGGCCGGGCGACGCCAGCGGAGCGGGTGACGCCTGCTTCGTTTGAGGGGCGGGCCTTGTGGAATACCGCAGGCGTCTCCTTGGGGGCGCATCGGCTGCAGGCGTTCGCTTCGGATATCGACTCAAATTCCGCTAGCTCTAGCCAGGTTTCCGTCATGGTACGAGCGGAGAGCTGTTTTAATGATGTCCAGGATGGCGATGAGACGGGGCCGGATTGTGGGGGCGGGTGCGGGGCGTGTGCGGGTGGCGCATGCCGTGAGGCAGGCGAGTGTGCAAGCGGCGTCTGCGCGGAAGGGCGCTGTGTCGAGCGGCCCGTGATCACGGCGATCACGCCGAATAACGGACGGGTCGGGACGTTGGTGACGATTTCCGGGTCGAACTTCGGGGAGGCGGGCGAGGTGACCTTTGCGGGTGGGGTGCGCGCGACCTTGCCGGCACGCTGCAGCGAGATCGGGGACGGCTGGACGGGCGAGGCTGTCGTCGTGGAGGTTCCGGTCGGTGCCCAAACGGGCCCGGTGAGCTTGCGCAATGGGACCTCGGGCCTGACGGATGGGTCGGATGATGCGACGGGGCCGCGAGTTGGCGCATATACGGTGAATGACGTCGCGCGCCCGGGGCTCTGCTTGGTGGCGCCGGAACGTGGGCCGATCGGAACGGCGGTCCGGTTGGTGGGGAATGGGTTCGGCGCTTCCTCGGATCGCGTTCAGGTCGGTGACGCCTTGGTGAGCAGCGTCCGTGGGTGGAATGATACCGAAGTTTCCTTGAATGTCCCCACGATCTCGCCGGGGTCCGTGTCCATGCGCGTGCGTGTGGGTACCGCGTCCTCGAACCCGGTTCCGTTCGTCGTTGAGGCCGCACGCGTGAGCGAGCCTCCGGTGATCGAGAGCGCGAACCCGGTGTCGGGACCGATCGGGCAATATGTCACGTTGCGTGGGCGTAATTTCGGTGACTTGGCGGGCGTGATCCAGTTCGTGGGAGCAGATGGCGGGCAGGGTCCCGGGGATACCGATTTCCCGGCTTCCTGTGATTTGGGGACGCGATACTGGTCGGATACGGCGGTAACGGTCAAGGTCCCGGCAACCATTCGGACGAGCGGATTGGGTGGGGCGGCGTCGGTACAGCCGGGCAGCTATCAGATTTACTTGCAGCGTCGTGACGGCTCGGCGCCGAGCAACCGGCTCTCATTTACGGTTGCTACCGGCCAGCCGGGACCGGGATTGTGCGCGTTGGATCCGGACACCGGCCCGATCGGGACGGAGGTTCGGTTTACGGGCGAGCGTTTCGGTTCGGAGCAGGGCGGCGTGCGGTTTCAAGGCGCTTCTGGGCCGGTCGATGCGATGTCGATTTTGGAATGGACCGACCAGTCGGTGCGTGCGGTCGTGCCGCCGGGTGCCCGAACCGGTTCGGCGAGCGTGCGGGTCCGGAGTGAAGATTCGAATGCCTTGCCGTATACCGTGAAGAATTGTGCGGAGGATGCGGGAATCTGTTCGGCGACGGAGCGATGCTGTGAAGGGTCCGGCGTCTGCGTGGCGCGCGCGGGAGGCGTTTGTCCGGCGGTCGATACCAATGCCCACTACGCCTGGCGCCTGTCGACGGGCGAGCTAGCCATCTATCCGGAAGTCGTGAACGAGTGCAATCCGGCGTCGCGGCGCTTAGCTTCGCCGAGCCCGTGGAATGGGCGTCCAGGCGGGACGAACGCCTGCGTAAACGCGGATGTCGTGATTCGGTTCTCCACGCGCCTGGATGCGGGACAGGTTAACGGATCCAGCGTGGTCGTGCGGCAGTGCGCGTCGGGAGAAGGGGATTGTGCCGGTGGGGCCATCGTGCCTGCGGCGGTCGGGTTCCCGCGCGTCGAGGCTGCGGATGCCGATACGAGCCTCATTCGGTTCCGTCCTGGCGGGAGTCCAGAACGATGGGCGGCGGGGAGCCATTACCAGGTCACGCTCACGACCGCGATCCGTTCGGAGCGTGGCGTGGCGATGCCGGAGCGGGCGGAAGATTGTGGGGAGGGGAACGCGTATTGCTTCCGTTTCTCAACCCGCTCTTCAGCGGAACTGTGCGCCGTCGGATCGGTCCTCGTGAACCCGGCGACCTACCGTTTTGAGGACATTGATGCGGAAACCGATGTCCACGCCAACCCGCTCGCGGCAGACGACGCGTGTCTGCAATTGAATCCGGACACCTATGCGTGGAACTGGTCGGTGCGTGATCGCGCCGGACGGTCGGATGCCCGCGTCACCGTGACGACCGTTCCGGGAGTGGCGGGGCAGAGCGCAGACCAGACGGCGACCGCGCGCGCCGAAGTGGCGGAGACGGAGCCAGCCTTGGCGACGGCTTCGGTGGCGAGCGGACGGACGACCGTGGTGGGAAATAACGAGATGTCGGTCGCATTGCAGCCGTTCCTCGTGGATTCGTATGGCCCGAACTGTTCGGCGGCCTGCGTGAACGCCGCCGTCTGGGCGCAATTCACGGCCCCGGTGAATCCGGCGACGGTCATCCCTTCCAATCTTGAGTTCCGCCGTTGTGCCGATGCGGAGTGCCGGACCATGGATGAGCCGTTCGCGTTGCCGACCTCGGCGTTGCGTCTTACGGCGATCCCTGGCGCGGCAGCAGACGACCGTTTCGCTTTGAACCGCTTCCTTTTGGTGCGCCCGACACCCTTGCTGCGCTCGGGCCAGACATATCGCGTCCTGTTACGGAGCGGCGTGGCGGGCGGCATCACGTCTGCGCGCGGCCAAGTCCTGGCGTCCTTAAGTGAAGAGCGCGGTTTTGCATGGAAGTTTCAGGTCAAGACGGAAAATGAGGGCCGCTGCACGGTCGACCGTGTCACCTTGGCTCCGGATGAGAAGATCGAATCGGCCATTGGCGCGCGCCAGCGGTTTACCGCCGTGCCGGTGAGCCCGCCGGACGCCTGTTCGGAAACGGGACAGCTGTTGGTGAGTGAGAATCCGTACAGTTGGTCGGTGGTGAACGACGCCGGAGCGGCCGATGCGTCTGTCGCTCGCCTGGTCGAGCGGACAGACGCTGCGAGCGCAGAAACCCCCGATTCCGACGCCCCGATCCGACCTGCTGCCTCGCGTACGGACCAACAATTGGCCGAGATCATCGCCACGCGCGATCCCGGGACGGGCGAAACCCGCTTGACGACCAATATTCAGGCGACCTACGAAGAGCGGTCCGGCCGTGCCGTCTACGGTCTGCAGTGTGGCCAGCGTTCCGAATTGCTTTGTCCATTGGGTTCCGGTCTCACGGAAGGCGGCTGTTGCGCGCCTCGTCCGCGCATCACGGCCCGCTATCCGGCGGTCGGCAGGACGGGGATCTGCCGCAATACGGCCATCTTTGCCGACTTCCAGGTTCCGGTCGACATCGGTTCGGCGACGGCGACCGTCATTTTGGCGAAGAATACCCCGGGCGTGACGTGTCCGGCAGGAGCGCGTCCGCTCACGAGCGTCATCGCGAACCTTCCGGATCCGGCTTGGTATGTTCGGGCGTGGTCGCGGATCGTGGCCTTCTTCCGGCCGACGGACGTCTCCGCGGACGTCTGGTGCGTCGGTTCCGTGCCCGGGACATTGGAGGTCGTCCCGCAGGGGACGGGTTCACGCGTCAGCTACACGATTCAGGGTGCCCTGGATCCGAACAGCGAGTACCGCATCTACGTGCGTGGGGCGCGTGACCTGGCGGCCGTGACGCCGACGACGACCGCCATCCGCAGCGACCGCGGCGTCGTGATGGAGCAGGAAAGCGTCGAATGGACGTTCCGCACGGGGACCGGGATCTGCGAAGCGCGCCAGGTGCAGATCGATGACACCTCCGCAGAAAGCCCGTACCTGTTCACGCGCCATCCGGAGACGCATGCGTGGCGTGCGACCGCCCAGGCCGTGTCGCCGGAGGGGGTCGAGGTTCCGATCGTCCCGGTCTCGGAATATGGGTGGGCGTGGGGTCCTTGGCTGTCTTCGGAAACGAGCGTCCTGTCGACGGCCCGTGTTTCGGATGCTCCGGCGGGCGATCGGGCGGATGTCGCAACGAACAATCGGAATGGGCATTCCTTTATCTCCGCACGTCTTGAGATTACGCGGGACGCCCTGAATACCCCGTCGACGAGCGGCACGGTCCTGGAAGCGTCGAAGCATGCGACCGTGCAGCTTTGCGAGCGTCCGTGGCCTGGCCGTGCCCTTGGGCCGTTCACGGATGACGCTGATTCCGCATCGTTGCGCGCCTTGGCGCCGATGTTCGCGAGCGGTCCGTTCTACCATTTCTCGACCGGATACTGTCTGGATGCGGGAGCGACCACGACCCAGGATGACCTGCCGGCCCTCCGCCTGAACCCGGTCCCGTTGCGTCCGGCTGATACGGACCAGGGGATCCTCCGCCAATACCTCTTCACCTTCGAGGAGCCGGCCTTACGCTCAGATGGTGTCGGTATCCGCATCGCCTCGAACCCGCTCCACTTGAGTGCGGCGCGTTGGTATGCCGCGAAAGGATTCAGCGGCTCGCCGCAAGCCCTGACCGTGGATGGGTATGATGCGGTCCGTGATGGTTCGACGGTCTATATCGCCGCAAGCGACCTGGCGACGGACGGGCGGACGGTGTCTTCGCTGATCTACATCATCTCCCGCAACCCGGACGCGAAGGAAGAGACGACGCGCATCTTCGACCAGCTCCTACAGAACTTTTCCCTAAACGTGAATTTGCGGCAGAACACGGGGAACGTGTGTGTCCAGCAGAACGAGCGTGGGGATGCTCGCGTCCATCTGGCGGCCGGTCGCCCGGTGAGCTGCTCGGCGGATTGGGAATGCGCCGCCGTCCAGACGAATCTCGTGTGTGCGAGTGACAAGAGGAAGTTGCAACGCGATCGTGCCCGCATTGGTGACGTCCAGGCCGTGAACGCGTCCTTGGAAACGGCGCGTGGCGCGGCGGGCCGTTATCCTACGTTGGCCGCAGGCTCTTTCATTCCCGGCCTCAGCACGAGCCGTTGGCCGAGCTGGGAGGCGACGCTCGCGTCCGGCCTCGGCGGGCCGCCGCCGCGCGATCCGATCAACCGGTTCACGAGTTGCGGGCGGTGCCAGGCGGGGAATGGGGCGTTAGGCAAGATCTGTTCGGAAAACGGCGAATGTGGCACGGGCCAGACCTGTGTCGCCATGACGGGAGACGATGCGGCTCGCAATGGGTTTGATCCGGCGACCTGTTGGAATCCGGCGATCCAGCGCTACCTCTGTCCGGCGATCCAGGAAGGGGCGCGCACGCTGCAAACGTCGCACGTGTACCAATACCGCTCGATCGATAACGGCAACCGCTATGAGTTCTCCGTGAATTTGGAAGCCGTTCCCGCATCTTCTTACCGACCGGCCCTCGTGACGGAAATTCGGCGCTGTACGAATGGCGGCCAGCTTTGTGCGGCCGATCAAGACTGTGTCCAGCGCGATCCGGCGGGCGCCGTCCGTTCTACCGGGTCCTGTCGGGCGACGGGTGGGGCCTGGCGCTATGGAGGGATCTGCAACAACACCGAATATTCCGCCGCTTCCGCCTGTTCGGCGGTCGCGACGGGACCTGATCAGGTCTGCCGTCTCGGTCAGACGCAGGCGGTCGCATGTACGATCAATGGACAGGTGGGAACCAAGGTCCAGATTTGTAGCGACTGTCGGGAATTCATAGACGGCCCGGCGACGGTCTGTACCCCCAATGTCCAATGCGGCAACGGACGGACCGATCCGGGTGAGCAATGTGACGACGGGGCGCGCAACGGCCAATACGGGTTCTGTTCCCGGACGTGCCAGGCGGCGGTCGGAAGCTGTGGGGACGGGGTCTTGGCATCGGGTGAGACGTGCGACAACGGTTCCATTTCGGGAGCCGCGGTCCCAGGCGCCCCGGGCGTGAATGGCGCGTATTGCGGAGAAGGGTGCGACGTCGCCCGTTCGTGCAGCCTTGATTGTCGCGCGACGGCCCCGCATTGCGGTGACGGCACCGTCGACCCGTCCGAACAGTGCGATGGAAATACCCTCCAGACCCAGAAGGCGCTCTGTACGCGAGAGGGCATGCTCCCGACGCAGGTATGTGACACGAACGCTGATTGTGCGGCGGGCTGGACGTGCGGCGGTACGCCTGCGACCAATGCCTGCGCGCCAGTCACTACGCGGATGTGCTCGGGCGGAACCGGGAACGGGACGCCTTGCACGACGGACGCGACCTGTGGCGGTGGTCGCTGTATCGCGAATACATATCCAACGTTCCATGTGCGCTCCTGTCGCGTGCCTGGACTCTCGCGCCAATGCCAATTCAACACCTGGTCCGGCTGCCGCATCCTCTCGAGCTGTGGCGACGGCACCGTCGATACGGCAGCCGGGGAAGAGTGTGACGACGGGATCTCCGGCAACGCCGGGACGGGCCGTTGCACGCCCCAATGCCGCCTAAACCGCTGCGGTGACGGGTTCGTCCAGGCGGAACGGGAAGATTGTGACTTCGGCGGGCGAAATGGCGTCCGTCCCTCCGCCATCGAGTATGGGTCCATCGGCACGATGTGTACCAATGAATGCCGTGTCGCTTCCGTTTCAGGCGGCTTCTGCGGCAATAACATTCTCGATGCGGGCGAGGTCTGCGATGGAGAAAACATTCCGGTCGATGCGAGCTGCCGTGCGCTCGGATTCGATTATGCGGCTACGCAGGTCGCCGGACGTGACGCGTTGACGTGTAGCGCCGCCTGTTCGATCACGGGATGCCTATCCTGCTCCGCTCGATTGCCGGAAACGCCAGAAAATACGATCACGGGCAGCATCCGTGACGCGATCCTGCCCACGCAAGCGATTCCGCAGGCGCGCGTGACCCTCCGATACAATGGATCCGTCGTTGCCGAAACGGTGAGCGAGGCTGATGGTCGGTTCCGTTTCTCCGGCCTGCATGCGAATGCGGCCTGTGGAAGCTATACGCTCGGCATCACGCTCCAGGGGTGGAAAATGGATTATCAAACGCGCCGCTTGGTCCGGACCACCGATCCGGGCGATGGGTATGCCCCGCTCTTGACCGCCGCATTCTCGCTCTCGACCTATCGCTTGCGTGTGGGGAACACGAGTGGCGCCGACCAGATCATCCTCCTGGCGCCGCGGCCGGGGGATGGGGAGACGATCGTGATGCGGGAATGGAATGCGTTGCGAGGCGGCCGCTACGTCGGCCAGATGATCAATAGCCAGCTCCTGCTGCCTAAGCAGATGAGCTATCTGCCTGCCGCGGGAGGGACGTTCACTCGCTGCGTCTCAGGAACGCCTGGATGCAACCGTTCAATTAAGTTTGATGGCTATGAAGGCACGGCAGACCTGTCTCGGATTCCAAACGCACGATTGAATTGCTTTACCGCTGATGGTGGAACCAGTTGTACGGGGCCGATGCTGATTTCAGAGACGCTCCAATATCGGCGCGCATCCCCTGTTTCCGGAAGCGTCTTCCGATACTTCCTTGTGGATTTCTATTCCGTGGAAGACGGAGGCGATGGGGCCATTAATAGTCCCGAATTAGCGAATAAAGTCAGGGTCTTATGGCGCGACGCGAATGGGGTCGACCAGTATCGGGAAATTGCCGCCGCAAACGCCTTGCAAGCATCGTCGGATTGTAAAAAATATTGGCATGTGTTCGATCAGGATGCGGTCACGGGGAATTTGACCGTTGTGAACCGGCTCATGTGCATCAACGCGGCTGAATTCAGCTCAGATCGCGCCTTCTCAACGATCGCTGATGATGGGGATACCGGACTCGCGACACCTGTGAGGAACGTGCTTGTGAATACGAATCCGCTTGATTTAGCCCCCCCGCGCCCATAAGGCGCAAGCCAGTTCATATGTTTATCACCCCAACCACCCAATCCGATAGCCAGCGATCTGTCCCGGGGCGCCGATGGTGGCTGGTTCTTGTGATGGTGTGCGCTCTCGTGCTGGCCGTCGTTGTCATCTGGCTTCGTCAGCGCGGCCCCGAGCATGGCACGGAACGCACGGTAATTCCCCCTCCGATGGAACGAACGGATTCGCAATCGGGTCCCCGGAAGGAGGCTCCACTGCCGGCGACTGGATATCCTCAGGATGCCGATCGCGACGGGGTTTCAGACGAGGTAGAGCGCCAAAAAGGGACCGATCCACAGCTGGGGGATAGTGATAGCGATGGATACGGCGACTACGAGGAGATATTCCTCCTCAAGACGGACCCACTGCGCGCAGATCCCCTCAGGGCCCACCCCGCGACCACCGCTCCCGGCGGCGGCATGTGATATACTGCCTTCAACCGTATGCCTGACGCTCCCTCGAACCTGCCCTTTGAACCCCTGGTCCCCCCATCGGCCCCTCCATCGCCGCCCGCGCCTCCCATGCCGCCTCCGCCGTCTGCCCCGGTGATGCCGCCATTCCCTGCCGCGCCGGCCGCGCCGATGCCTCCCATGTCCCCGCCCGCGCCTCCGACGATGCCGTCTCCGGGTTCGGCCAAGCCTCCTGCCCAGGACTTGTTTGCTGACGTTGAGCCTGTTACGCCTCCGGTGCGGACGATGCCTCCCGTTTCCGAGCCGTCATCCGTTTACCCTCCGCCTCCGGTAGGGGGTGGGGGACGGGGAAAAACCCTCGCAATCGTTGCGATCGCTGTTTTTCTGCTTGTCGTGGCCGGAGGAGCGGCTTGGTGGGGATATGGGACCTGGAAGGCACGTCAGGCGGTTCCGCCTGTGGAGAACCTCCCCATCCCAACCTCTTCCCTGCCCGTGTTGCCGCCGCCCGCCCAGGTCCCTTCGGCGTTTGATGATTCCGTCCCAATGCCGAGCGATGCCCCGGTCGAGGTCGTTCCGCTGCCGACGCCGGTCACGGCTCCACCAGCCAATTCCAACGTCCCGCCGCCGATGGCGATCAATCCCGAAGCGCCTCCTGTCCCGACCGCGCCTTCGCCGGACGTGATGCAACCATTCGCTCCCGCGCCAACCGCGCCGACATCGAGCACGCCTGCGCCTGCCGTGGAATTTGATACCGACGGCGATGGTCTGACGGATTCGCGCGAACGCGAACTCGGTACGAACGAGCTCAAAACGGATACGGATGGTGACACGGTGAATGACGGCCTAGAGGTTCAGTCTTACGGCACCAATCCGCTGAATGCGGATACCGACGCCGACGCGTTTCCGGACGGGGTTGAGATTAAGAACGGCTATAATCCGCGTGGAACCGGTCGCTGCAGCCGTTCAGATTGCCGCATCTAAGCCCTTTTTCTTCCTATGCCCGACCCGTCCCCCGTCAAGCCCCTCGCGCCGCCCACTCCGGGTGCGGCGCCCGTTTCGGGTGGACGCGAAAGCAAGATCGTCGTGATCCCGGATCCGTACTATGGGGTTGCGGTCAACATGCAGCCCCCGTTCGTGACGGATGAACCCGCCGCCGGTACGCCTCCCGTGGCGCCCGCCGTCCCGGTCCCGCCTCCTGCACCTGCTCCCGCTGTCCCGCCTCCGCCACCGGTCGCGCATCATTCGCGCCTGTGGCTCGTGGGCCTGGTCTTCCTTGTCCTTCTTGTCGCGGGTGGGGGATGGGTCGCTTGGAATCGGGACGCCTTGTTTGGCCCGAAAACGGTCCCGGTGCCTGTTCCGGAGGTTCCTGTTGTACCCAATGCGCCAACGACGCTTACAGCCATCAGCCCTGCGCCTGCGAGCGTTCGTCTCGAGTGGGAAGACCGCTCCGAGACGGAAGACGGCTTCCGCATCGAGCGCAAGACGGGCGCTGAAGTGGCATATGTCGCCATCCAGACCCTTCCGGCCAACAGCCGCACCTTTCTGGACCCGACCGCACCCGCCGGAGCCCGCGTGAGCTACCAGGTGGTCGCCTTCAATCCGGGCGGGGACTCGTTGCCGGCAGGCCCCACGGAAATCGACGTCACTCCGCTCCCGCCGCCCGCTCCGCCCGCGCCGACCCTGCCTCCGGACGGTCTCGATCTTGATTCTGATGGCCTTACCGACACCGAAGAGGCCTTATATGGGTCGAACAGCCAACTTCCGGATACCGATGCCGATGGCTATCTTGACGGCAACGAGGTCTTCAACCTCTACGCCCCGACGGTGAAGGCGCCCGCCGATCTGTCCACCCTCGCCATGATGCAGGTCGCCAGCAGCACCATCGGGTGGCAGACCTTGATCCCGCGGGCGTGGACCATCGAGCCGGTCGCGGGGACGAATGACGCGCGTTTTCAGGTCCCGTCCGGCGAGCTGTTCGTGTTACGCGTGGAGAACAATCCAGAGAAGCACGATATGCGTACATGGCTGAGCGTGCAAAAGGGGATTCGTGCCGATCAGGTGACGGAACTTTCGAGCAACAAGTATCGGCTGCCGTTTTTCCTTGGCCCCGATCGGCTTACGGCCTATTTCCCTTGGGAAGATAAGGTCCTTGTCGTCTCATACCAGCTCGGTACGCAGGCATTCGTGAATTATCGGACCAGTTTTGGCCTACTCCTGAACGCCGTGCGATTCGCCGGTTCACCGCGCCTCCCGGACCTGAGCCAGCCGCAGCCCATCCCGGCCGCGTTCCAGACGGGCACGCCGACCTCGTCTGCGACGATCCTCATCCCGACTTCAACCTCCCTCGCCCCAGCGGCTTCTTCAACGGTCAGCCCTTCTACGGCCCCATGATCACCTACGCGTTCCCGTCCGTGCCGACGGTCTTTCCGGCATCCGTCTGGCGCTCCCTTGGCCGTGAAATGGCACGGGTCTTGCGGTACCGGCGACCGCGTTCGATCGGGCTCGCGTGGATCAGTCTCGCTGAGATGCGCCGCCTCAATCGGCAATATCGCCAAAAAGACCGCCCGACCGACGTCCTCTCGTTCGAAGCCGAAGCCGCGGAAGAAAAGAGGGATGGGTACCTTGGGGACCTCTTGGTCTGCATCCCATATGCCGCCGCCGAAGCGAAGCGGCGTGGGCTCCATCCCCACGAGGAGCTCCTTCGGCTGGTCATCCACGGCACCCTGCACCTTGCCGGCTACGACCACGCAACCCTTGCGGACGAGACCCGCATGTTTGCCCTGCAAGAGCGTTCCCTTGCCCGTATCATCGCCGTATGTCGACTCCCATACTGAGATCCGTCCGCCGCGCCGCGCGTGGCATCCTCCTCGCGTTCCGCACCGAACCGAATATGCGTCGCCATACGGCTGCCGCGCTCTTCGTGCTCGCGCTTGTCTTGGTGACACCCCTTGCCGGATGGCAGATCGTTGCCGTGCTCATTGTGACGGCGCTCGTGTTCGTGGTAGAATTGGTCAACACCGCGCTTGAACAGCTGGTCGACCTCGCCAAACCCCAGTTTCACGAGGCTGCCCGCGACGTGAAAGACGTGGCGGCGGGTGCCGTGCTGCTCATGGCCTGTGCGGCTGCCCTGGTTGGCTTGCTCATCTTTGGACCTTACGCGCTCTCCCTGATCCGCCACGTATGAAAGAACGATTGATCGCCGGCCTCGACCTGGGCAGCTCTGCCGTCCGTCTTGTCGCAGGGCAAATCCTGGTGGGGCAAGACAAGCGCGAGACGTTGCAAATCGTCGGTGCGACCGAAGTCGCGTCCCAGGGCATCTCCAAAGGCCTGATCAATTCATTGGAAGAGGCCGTTACGGCCGTTTCGACGTGCCTCGAGCAGGCCGAGCGCCAAATCGGCCTGCCTGTCTCAGACGCATACGTTGGCATCTGCGGCACCTACATGACCGATCAGATCCAGCGCGGCGTCATCGGCGTTTCCCGTCCTGATGGGGAGATCCGGGACGAGGACGTGCAACGTGCCATGGATTCGGTCCGTGCCCTCATCAACCCGTCCAATTACGAGATTTTGCATATCCTGCCGCGCGGCTTCACCGTCGACGGCCAAACCGGCATCAAGGATCCCGTCGGGATGCAGGGGATCCGCCTCGAGGTCGATGCCCACGTCATCCAAGGGGTCGCGAGCCACGTCCGCAACGTGACCAAGGCCGTTTTACGCACCGGGATCGACATGACCGAGCTCGTGTATGCGCCGCTTTGCCTTGCGGACGTCCTCACGACCAGCCGACAAAAGGACGTTGGCGTCGCGATCGTCAATATGGGGGCTTCCACGACCTCCCTCACGGTGTATGAAGAAGGGGAGTTGCTCCATTCCGCCGTCATTCCTATCGGTTCTGACCACATCACGTCCGATATCGCCATCGGTCTCCGCACGTCGCTCGAGATCGCCGACGTCCTAAAGCGCCAATACGTGAATGCGGCTGCCCAGCATGTCAATAAGTTTCAAGACATCGACCTCCAAGGGCTTGGGGCGCCCCAGCCGGAAGTCGTCTCCCTGCGTTTCGTTTCCGATATCGCCCAGGCCCGCGTCGAAGAGATCTTCGAACGCGTCGAGCAGGAACTCAAGAAGATCGACCGTTCCGGCATGTTGCCGGCCGGGGTCCTCCTGACCGGTGGCGGCGTTAAGCTGGAGGGGGTCCCAGAAGTCGCGAAGCAGGTCCTGCGCTTGCCGGCCGTCGTCGCCCAGGTGCAGGTTCCGCCCACGGCCCTCGAAGACATCCTCCAAGACCCCGCGTTTTCGACGGCCCTAGGCCTTGTTCGCTGGGGATTTGAGGGGGAGCGTGGCCGGGATGACGGCCAGCGCCATCGCGGCGGCGGGAAAAGCGGGGAGCTGATGAAGAAATTCAGCTCGCCCATCAAGCGCCTCTTCAAGTCCTTTATTCCCTAGTCCCTTGACCCTAAGCCTGCCCGTTAGTATTGTGCGAGAAGACCTGTATCTATGGCTGAAATAAAACCCCAAATCGAGACCTTCGCAAAGATCAAGGTGGTTGGCGTGGGCGGCTCCGGCGGCTCGTCCACCAACCGCATGATCGCCTCGAAAATCCGCGGCGTGGAGTTTATTGCCATGAATACCGATGTCCAGGCCCTGCACGCCTCTCAGGCGCAGCAGAAATTGCATATCGGCAAGTCCGTGACCCGGGGGTTGGGGGCGGGCATGGATCCTGAAATCGGCCATAAGGCGGCAGAGGAGTCCCAGAACGAGATCCGTGAAATGCTTAAGGGGGCAGACATGGTGTTCGTCACCTGCGGATTAGGCGGGGGGACCGGCTCCGGCGCGTCGCCCTTTATCGCGAGCGTCGCCAAGGAAATGGGCGCCCTGACCGTCGCCGTTGTCACGAAGCCGTTTTCGTTTGAGGGGGCCGCTCGTCGCAACATCGCCGAAGCCGCCTACGAAAAGCTCGCCGCGAACGTCGACACCATCATTACGATCCCGAACGATCGCGTGCTGCAGATGATCGACAAGAAGACCTCGCTCCTCGAGGCGTTTGAGATGGTCGACGACGTCCTTCGCCAGGGCGTCCAGGGGATTTCCGAGCTCATCACGCAGCACGGCAACATCAACGTCGACTTCGCCGACGTGCGTGCCATCATGGCCAACCGCGGTTCCGCCCTCATGGGGATCGGCCACGGCCACGGCGACAACCGCGCCGCCGACGCCGCCAAGGCCGCCATCGCCTCACCGCTCCTCGAGGTCTCGATCGACGGCGCAAAAGGCATTTTGTTTACCATCACCGGTGGTTCCAACCTCGGCCTCTACGAGCTCAACGAGGCGGCCAAGATCATCACCCAGACCGCCGACCCCAACGCGAAGGTCATTTTCGGTGCGGTCATCGACGAATCCCTCAAGGACGACATCAAGATCACGGTCATCGCGACCGGTTTCGACCAGCGCGTCGTGACCCCCAAGCCGAAGACGATCTTCGCGTCCGGATCCATGCCGCCGGCTTCCGGCCAGACGCCCGCGCCGGCCCCCATGCCGTACCAGCAAGCCGCTCCCTCCCGGCCTGCTCCTGTTGCGCATACGCCTCCTCCCGCCCCCGCCCCAGTCCCTGAGCCGGCGCCGGTTGAGCCGCTCGAGCGCTTCCCATTCGCCGCGGCCCGCGTCCCATATCCGCCCCCGGTTTCGAGTTATGCCCAACCGGCCCCGGCGGCTGTTGCCTCCACGCCTGCTCCTGTTCCCGCACCCACCCCGGCACCCACCGTTTCTGAGGAGGAAGATGGTCCTGCGGAGCCGCCTCCCGTCCCCGCCCCATCCCCGCGCACGACCGTTTCGCCTCGCCAAGCCGCCGAAGCCGTCAAGCCAGCCGCTCCTGCGCCAGCCGCGCGACGCACGCCTTCCGCCCCCTCGACGCCCGAAGAACCCGACCTCGAGATCCCCGCCTTCATTCGCAAGAAGATGCTTTAGGGTATGCGCTGCCCCGTGTGCGGCCATAGCGATACGAAGGTCGTCGATTCGCGCTTGACGGCCGATGAGGCCACGGTCCGCCGCCGGCGCGAGTGCGACCAGTGCCAATTCCGCTTTTCCACGCTCGAGACCATCGACCTGCTTGGCCTGACCGTCGTCAAGCGGGATGGCCGCCGCGAAAGTTACGTCCGTGAGAAGCTTGAGCGCGGCCTGCGTCGGGCCTTGGAAAAGCGTTCGCATACCGATGCGGCATTCCGTGCCCTTCTGCAGAGCATCGAGCTTGACATCCAGCGCGAACGTGCCAGCGAACTCACGTCCGCGCGCATTGGGGAGATCGTGATGCAACGGCTCAAGGGGTTCGACAAGGTCGCGTACATCCGCTTCGCTTCCGTTTACCGGTCCTTCGAGGACGTCAAAACGTTCCAAGACGAACTCGCGCAGCTCACGGCCAAGCGCCAACGCCAAAAAAAGCCATCCGTTCCGACGGGTGATGCGAGGCTCCTGCCATAGGGGCTTTTTGCCGCTTGTGGCGAGAGGATGCCCCAGGTATACTCGAGCAGTCGACCTTTTTTCCTATGCAGCAATACGTTTCTCGGCACGTCTTTCTGGTCTCCGTATTTTCGGCCGTCTTGGCCGGGGCGGCGGCGGCCGTCGTCGTCACGCTCGTTCGGCCCTACGTTTCAGATGCCTCGCCGGTCACCGCCCGTGGCCCGGTCGCGTCCGAATTCCTGATGCCCCAAACCGAAGAGCAGGAAGTCATGCGCGTGGTGAAACGGGTTTCGCCTGCGGTCGTGGCGGTGAACGTCACGCGCGCCTTTCCTGCCGTCCGAGGCAATGCGTCTTCCACCGTCCAGGTACCCGCCACCCCGCTCCTCCCGTTGCCTGGAGGCCGTCGCCTTGGCGCGGGCTCAGGGTTTTTCGTGTCCGCCGATGGGCTCATCGTCACGAACCGCCATGTGGTCGACAACGCGCAAGCGGACTACGTCGTGACGCTGCAAGACGGGAAGCGCTTGCCGGCAAGGGTCCTTGGCGTTGACCCTTCGCTCGATTTGGCGATTTTGAAAGTGGACACGACGGATGCCCCAAGCCTTGAATTGGGGGACAGTGACACGCTCGAGGTGGGCCAGACCGTTCTGGCGATCGGGAACGCGCTTGCCCAGTTTCAAAACAGCCTCACGAAAGGCGTCATCTCAGGAAAAAATCGGCGCCTGATCGCCGATGGGGTGGGCGGGGCCGAGATCTTGGAGGAGGCGATTCAGACGGATGCCGCCATTAATCCCGGCAATTCCGGTGGTCCGCTGCTTGACCTGCGAGGCCGGGTGATCGGCGTCACGACCGCCGTTTCTGAAGGGGGGCAATCGCTCGGGTTTGCGATCCCGGTCAATGCCGTACGGCAGGCGGTCGAAAGCGTCAAGCGGTCGGGGCGCATCATCCGTCCTTGGCTCGGCGTCCGCTATTTCATGATCGACGAGGAGCTGTCGCGTCGCGATCGGCTGCCCGTGAGTGCTGGTGCGCTCGTTTCCCGCGGTGCTTCACCCCGTGATTTTGCCGTCGTGCCCGGTTCGCCGGCCGACAAGGCGGGCGTGAAGGAGAACGACATCATCATCGAGATCGATGGAAAGGCCTTGAGCGATGATCGGAGCCTGGCGACGGCGCTCAGCCGTTTCGCGCCGGGAGATGAAGTCCGAGTGAAAGTCCTTCGCCAAGGCGAAGAAAAGACCCTCGTATTAAAGCTCGACGAGCGCGCCCCGGAGGACCGCTAGCCGTCCTCAGGTTTTCGGTCTATCCTCTTGGGTACATGAAAAACGATCCCATGAAGCGGACGAAGGTGGTGTGCACGATCGGCCCCGCCTCCGCGAATGAAAAGCGCCTCGAAGCGATGGTGAAGGCAGGCATGAACGTCTGCCGCCTCAATTTTTCTCACGGGACGCACGAGAACCATGCCGACCTGATCGCCCTCATCCGCCGTGTCGCCAAGAAGACAGGGGAGCAGCTCGCCATCCTGCAAGACCTCCAGGGCCCGAAGATCCGCGTCGGCGACCTCCCGAAAGAGGGGGTTACCGTTCCGACGGGTTCCGAAATCACCTTCACGTCGGGGAAGATGCGCCTGCCGTATGTCATTTCCGTGAGCTATCCCACGCTCGCCCGTGACGTGAAAGTCGGCCAACGCCTCTTATTAGACGATGGCCTGCTCCTGGCCCGCGTCAAGCGCATCAAGGGTGAAGAGGTCCTGTGCGAGATGGAATTCGGTGGGACGCTCTTTTCCCATAAGGGGCTGAACTTGCCTGATACGGACACGTCGATCTCCGCGATGAGCGACAAGGACAAGGCCGACCTCGCCTTCGGGATCAAGCAAGGGGTCGATTTCGTCGCCCTCTCGTTCGTACGCAAGGCGGACGACATCCGCGAGCTCCGTCGCCTCTTAGGCAAGAAGGGTGAGAAGATCCGTATTATCGCGAAAATCGAGAAGCCGGAAGCCCTGACCGCCCTCGACGAGATCATGGAGGTGACCGACGGCATCATGGTCGCCCGCGGCGACCTGGGGATCGAGATTCCCGCCGAAAAGGTGCCGCTCGCGCAGAAGGACCTGATCCGCCGTTGCCTCGATGCCGCGAAGCC
>CAZIMD010000010.1:2385-5338 GCA_964540365.1 uncultured Gammaproteobacteria bacterium | reverse complement strand
AGGTGCCGCTCGCGCAGAAGGACCTGATCCGCCGTTGCCTCGATGCCGCGAAGCCGGTGATCGTGGCTACCCAAATGCTCGACTCCATGATCCGCCAGCCTCGCGCCACGCGGGCTGAGATCTCTGACATTGCCAACGCGGCCATCGATCATACGGACGCGACCATGCTCTCGGGGGAATCGGCGACGGGCGCGTTTCCGTTGGAATCCGTCGAGACCATGGCGAAGACGTTGCGCGAGGTCGAACTGAGCTCCCTTGATGACGTTCCGCCGCACCTGCGCCTGAATCCGGGCGAGCCGGAAGCTGCCATGACGAACGTCGCGACGATCCTGTCGCACGCCCTAGGCGCCCGCGCGATCGTCTGCCTCACCGAATCTGGGGCGGCCGCGCGGCTGCTCTCGCGCCACCGTCCGCCGATGCCGATCTTCGCCTGTACCGAAGACCCGTGCATCGCGCGCCAAACGAACCTCTCGTGGGGCGTCACGCCGTGCCTGTTCCCCAAATGGAAGAACAAGGACAAGTGGGACCTGGAGGCGATGGCTTGGCTGAAGAAACAGAAATACGTGCATGCCGGGGATGACGTGATCTTCGTCGGTGGGGAGCCGTTGGGAAAGACGGGGCAGGTGCCCTGGATCGAGGTGCGGAAGGCGTAGGGGGGAGCGGTCCCGCGTGGCCCGCTTTTTGTATGCGAAAAGGGGCACGAAATCGTGTTTCCCGGGTTTCCGATAAAAAGCCTGTTTTTCCGCTATAAGTAGCGAAATACGGGCAACCCCTTGACAGCCCATTTTTTGTGTGTTAAAAATACACTATCCGTAAAGAACGGATGCGTTGCCCGCGCGCACGGTCGGGTCGCTCACCAGGAGGTGACGTCATGGAACGGAACAACGATGGCATCGCTTCGGTCGCGGGGGCCTTCCAGGTCCTCGCCAAGGCTCACACCACCCTCCACCTCGCCGATGGCGCGTACACGCGCGTCACCCGGCCTGCCGGCCGCGATGCGGCCGTCATGTCCAGTCCGCTCGGCCGCACCCTGCAGGCCATCCGTCTCATGGGGTCGCGGAAGCACCTCAACCTGTCCGTCCTCTGCAGCCAGGAGACCAGCGTGGTCGATGGCTCCACCAAGCGCCCCGTCGTGGTCCCGCGCCTGATCAACTTCGTGCGGGGTGGGGAGGCCTGCTTCGACAAGATCGTGGCCACCATCCCCAGCGCCGCGGCCTTCCGGGCCCTCCGTGCTGCCGGTTGCCTGCCCGCCGGGGCCGAGCACGATCCGGCGCTGCCGCTCACGCTCAAGATCGACCACCTGCCGCTCGTCGACCCGCGCTGGGCCGAGCCCGCCCGGCTCGTGCGGTTCCTCCGCCAGGAGGCCAACCTCATGGCCGAGAAGGAGGCCTTCAAGGACGCTGGCATCGAGGCGGCCCCCGCCAAGGGGACGGGCCTCATCGAGGCGTCCGGTCGCCCCTTCTACAAGGAGGACCGCACCAAGGCCCCCCTGCCCGCCCCCGTCGAGGCACCGCCCGCGCGCGTCGAGTACCGCCTGGTCGACTACGTTCCCACGTTCAAGGGGCCCAAGCACCTCACGCCCGGCAAGGCCTCCGAGCGCCTCCGCGACATCGAGCAGGCCCTGGCCAGCGTTCGCCTCTCCGTCTCGCTGGTCGCCATCGCGCTCGAGCGCGAGCCCGGGTCGCTCGTCTGGGCCGATCCCAGGCCCTTCGGCAAGTCGGGCAAGGCCTTCTCGCAGAAGGCCTCCGTCGACAAGGTCGTGATCCGGTGCATCCGCACCACCCCCTTCCCGACGGTCGCCGCGGCCGCCTGAACCCCTCCCCTGATCGTTCGATCCGGGGTCTTTTTTTGCCTATTTTCTGGATTCGTTTTCTTTCCCACCGTTCCTTGATATGGTGGATCCGTATGCTTGCTTTCCTGCTCGCAACCCTCCTTTGGATCTCGCTTGCGCTCAGCCTGGTCGCCCTCTATTTCTTTCTCATTGGACTCTTTTTCTGGAGGACGGGAGTGGTCTATGCCTATGGTCGGGTCGTGGGGCATCGGGAAGATTCGGAGGGTTTGACCCCGATCATGGCCTTTCAGGAGAAGGGAAAGGAATACCGTTTTCCGGTCGCGATCCGTCGCGGCGGGGAGCCTTGGCCGGTTGGGTATGAACGCATCGTCTGTTTTCCTTCTTACGATCCGACGAAGGCCGTGGTCGATGACTCGTTGCATCGTTTGCGTTCCGCCGCGCTGTTCGCTCTCCCGGCCGCATCCCTGTTCTTGATCTGGTCCATTTTGCACGTCATGCTGGGGATCGCCTAGGACGGTGCGTCACTTTGCTAATAAAAATCCGGTCTGGCGTGATGCTGGACCGGATTTTTCTTTAGGGACGAAGCTTAGAAACCGCCACCCGGACCGCCTTGCCCGCGGAAGCCGCCACGGCCGCCACGTTGGCCGCCCATCGGGCCCGGGCCCTTCATCATCTCGCCGCGCGCTTCCGGAATCCGGAAGAACGCGTCCGGGATGTTGTTCGAACTCGCCCAGGCCTTCCAGGTTGCGACCTGGGCCGTGAGGGCGGCCGTACGTTCGGCTGCCGTCTTCCCTTGGAGCGAGTCAAGGAAGGTCTTTATCTCCGCGTGCTTGGCGGTGATCAGGTCGGCCTGCGCTTGCGTCAGCTTCCCATCGGCCACGGCTTGGGTGAGGAATTCTTTGGGGTCACGCATCCCGCCGCGTCCTGGGCCGCCCGGTCCGCCATGGCCGAAGCCAATATGGAGATATTCCTGCGGAATGTTGTTGGTCGTTGCCCAGGTCTTGAGGTCCTCCATGGCGGTCTTGCGGGCGGCTTCGGCTTCTGCGCGTGTCATGCCTTGGAGGCTCTCCATGAGCGTCTTCAGCTCCTGCTGCTTGGCGATGATCTGGTCCGCTTGGGCTTGCGTGAGCTTGCCGTCTTTCACGGCCTGGTCGAGGCGGG
>CAZIMD010000010.1:0-2285 GCA_964540365.1 uncultured Gammaproteobacteria bacterium | reverse complement strand
TGGTCCGCTTGGGCTTGCGTGAGCTTGCCGTCTTTCACGGCCTGGTCGAGGCGGGCTTTGGCTTCTTGCAGCCGATCCGCCTGCATGGCCTGGCGGTTCTCGTCGAACACGGCCTGGATGTCGGTGGCGTTCAGGTTGAATTTCTTTGCGAGCGCCTGGACGAGCGTGGCCATGCGGCTGTCGCCAGGATGGGGGTTGGCGGCCGCTTGGGTCAGCGTGACGCCAGCGCCCGTGAGGCCGACGGCGCCGACCGCGGCGATGAGGAACCGTTTCGCTTGATTCATATCTTGAAGGAAGATGACGAATAAAGCTCTTTCGCTGGGGTCGGGAGGGTGCGCGGCACGGGTGGGCGCGACGCGCGGCCGTGGCGACCCCAGCAAGCAGAGGGCTGATCGGAGGCCTCGTTTCGCGGGCGTGACCCAGGCGCGGGACGCGTCCAGGCCGGCTCGCGAGCGGAAGGGGGGGCGAAGCGCTTCCCGTTTCCTCGATCATGTCCCTAGGCTAGCAAGAGGGTCGTGAAGCAATCATGAAGCGCGTACGAAGGGGATGGTGAGCGTGACGATCGTCCCTGCGCCGACGGTGCTGTCGATCTTGAGCGTGCCGCGTACCCGCTCGAGCGCGGCGCGGGTGATCGCGAGGCCCAGGCCGCTGCCACCGGTCTGGCGTGACCGGCTCGTGTCGACGCGATAGAAGCGGTCGAAGATGCGTTCGAGGTCTTCCGTGGCGATGCCGATGCCGGTGTCCGCGATCGTGATGACCGCCTCCTGGCCGTCCTGGCCAAGCGTGACCGTGACGCTTCCTCCGGGACGGTTATACAGGATCGCGTTTTTCGTGACGTTCTCGAAGGCTTGGCGGAAGGGCTCTTCCGGGACCAGCCAGGCGTCGGCCGCTTCCGCTTGGGAAGCGAGCGTGAGCGTGACGTTCTGGGATTCGGCGAGGCGGCCGAGGCGTTCTACGGACGCCCGAAGCAGGCTTTGCAGGTCTGTCATTTTTTCCGCATGGTTGAGGGAGGATTCCTCGTCCAAACGGGACAGGTTGAGCAAATCGCGGACGAGCTGCGACATGCGCCCCACCTCTTCAAGATGGCTGTCGATCTGCTCGCGGTGCGCGGACGTGGCCCCATTCCGGGCATTCTCGAGGTCAGTCTGCAGGATGGCGAGGGGCGTGCGGAGCTCGTGGGAGACGTCGCCAAGGAAGCGCCGCTGTCGTTCATAGGCGGCCTGGATGGGGGCGAGTGTCAGGCCCGCCAGCCAATAGCTGAGAATGCCCGCGATGGCCAGCAGGAAGCCGTTGACGATGAGGAGCGTGTTGATGAGGTCGGCCCGGACTTCTTCTGCCCGAGGCGTGAGAATCTCTTGCGCGATCCCGACTGGTGGGCGCGGCGGAAAGCGGGCGAAGCGCCGTTCGAGGCGGCTGGAAAAGGCGGAATAAGTGACGCTGCTCGAGATGAGGAGGATGCAGGCGAGGAGGCCCGTGTAGATGAGGGTGAGCCGGCCTTGGGCGCCACGGAATCGGCCGCTAAGCAAGGCGATACCCTTTTCCCCAGACGGTCTTAAGACGACGGGCATAGGCGGGTGGGAGTTTCTTACGGAGGTTCTTTAGGTGGACATCGACGACGTTGCTGAACGAGTCGAAGAACTGGTCCCAGACGTGGTCGAGGAGGTCTTGGCGCGTCACGACGGCACCTTTTTTGCGCAAGAGGTATTCCAGGATGCCATATTCGCGCAAGGTCAGGGGGATCTCCTTGCCGCCGACGGTGACCTGTTGCGAGCGCGGATTGAGCTCGAGCTCGTCGAGGGCTAGGATCGGCGCGACGGTCGTGGGCGGGCGCCGGAGGAGCGTGCGGAGGCGCGCTGCCAGCTCGTCGAAGGAAAACGGCTTCACGAGGTAGTCGTCGGCGCCGAGATCGAGGCCATGGACCGTATCCTCGGTACTGTCTTTTGCGGTGAGGAAGAGGACCGGGGTCTGGATGCCATCCTGGCGCAGCCGGCGGCAGACCTCGAACCCGTCCCGCTTCGGCAGCATCACGTCCAAGATGACCACGTCATACCCGTTCAGCCGGGCCATCGTCTCGCCTGCCTCGCCGTCGAACGCGAAGTCCACGGCGTAGCCGCGTTGCTGGAGGCCCGTGACCAGTCCCTTGTTGAGTTTCGGCTCGTCTTCGACGACCAGGAGTTTCATAGGGGTACGGTAGGATGATAGCGGGAAAAGATGAAGGGGGGATGAAGATCGGTTTTTGTGGCGCCGTCTTGGGCTGGACCGTTCGCCCGGTCTTTGCTACCGTC
>CAZIMD010000009.1:2774-27759 GCA_964540365.1 uncultured Gammaproteobacteria bacterium | reverse complement strand
CGGATGTTTGTTATGATTAAGGAAGAAACGTATGGCGATGCAGCTTCTTCCTTCTGATGCGCTTGGGCGCCTTCCGCGCGTTTTTCGTCAACGGGCAGATGAGCAAGGCTTGGAAGATCCGAAAGATGACCCGAGGCTTTTTTTACAGGAAAAAGAATGGATCCTGGAGGCATTCATCCTGGAGGCGAGCGCCATTCGTCCAAGCGACGTGCTGGACCGATCTTCCGCCCTCGCCTTGTTGGAGCGGTACGCCGACGCCTACGAGCGTGACCAGCGGGGAAGCCAGACCATCGAGCGGATGCGCCAGTTCCTGCGGCGGCCGGAGGTGCGGCGATCCCCACAGCTCACGGAGGCGACGCGCGCACGGTTGCGGATGTGGGGAGCGGCGAAGCGGTATGCGGAGTGGAGGCGTGCGACGGAGAGATAAAAAACGTTGTGGGTCCGAAAAAATGTCCGATGCATCGGTTATTTTTTCGGGGTCAGGCGTTCCCCTTGCAGGACGTATATGCTTCCAAACCAGGAAAATGCGATGCCAGCTTCCCCGTTGGCCATAAGGGTGGGCAAGAGGATCGCCCCATCCGCCCACGAGGTTGGAGATGATGGTGGATTTGGGAGATTGACTGTTGCGAGCACAGTTGGGTCTCCTGGGTATTTCCCCGTGACGAGGGCGGTCCAGGCTTGTCGAGATTCGGACCAGCGGATCCGGATAATGGGGGCGTTCTGTTCGGATGAACGGAAGGTGAGGGATGCATTCGCTCTCGTTGCGGACTCGTGTACGGAATCTTGCTCAAAGGAGTAGCTTTCACTCTCGCCGACGGGCCGATAGGGTCCGTCGGTGTCGACGGCGAAAAAAGATTGCGCCCACATCGGTCCGTCGCCGAACGAGTAAGTGAAGAGGAGCTTGTCTGGGGAAAGCCACGTCGGTACGGAGGAGATGACGCTGCTACCATGCGGTGGGATGGAAATATCCGTCCAATCGTTTGTTTGACGGTCGAAGATGAGATAGGCGCATTCTTCAGCGCAGCGCTCGGCGTACGAAGTACCGCCATGCGGCTCGGCGGCGCTTAAAGTGATGACATAGAGGGTTTTGTTGCTATCTGGGTGCGTGGAGCTGGCAACGACAAACGATGGGTCGGTTGCACGTGCGATGACCGCTTCGCGGTAGAGGCGCTGCGCGTTTGAGAGGTTTAGTTTCGCCTTCTCAAGATCCCCTACGGGTACGGGAACTAGATTTGGTGACGGTATTTGTATCCCGGGCATGTCAGCTCTATTGCCTGGGAAGCGCGTACGCATGCTCATTGCCAATGCTACAATAAGCAGAAGCACCAACGCCAAGTATAACGTTTGCGTATGCGAATGATAGTCTTTCTTCATGTGTCAATCATATCACGAGGACCGAAAACCAAAAACCGCCCTAGGCGGTTTTCGTGACGCATTCCTTCTTGAGCCATTCGATGGTCTTGCGGTTGCGGAGCATCGTGTGGACGTAGTCGCGGTATTCGGCGGAGGCGACTTGCTCGCGCGAATCCTTGTCGTCCGGGCGGAGGGTGCCGAGGATGCGGTCGATCTCGGTGTCGACTTCCTCGGTGGTGGGTTCGACGCCCTGCTGTTTGGCGAGATGCTTGATCAGGACGGCCGTCTTGATGCGGCGGATGGCCTGCGGGACCATCTCGAGGCGGAGGTCATCGACCGTCTTTTTGATCGTGGCGAGGTATTGGTCCCAGGTGCCGCCCTGTTCCTCGAGGCCGTGCCGGAGCTCGGCGAGCATGCGGCGGACCTCCTCATTGACCAGCGTTTCGGGGGCGTCCTCGATATCGGATCCGTCGACGAGCTTGGTGAGGAGCTCGATTTCGGCGGCCTCGCCGGCACGCGCTTCGGCTTCGAGCGTAAGGTTCTCGCGGAGCTTGCTCTTTAGCTCTTCGGCGCTCGTGAGGCCGACGCCCTTGGCGAACTCGTCGTCGACGGCTGGGAGGGTGAGCTCATGGACGGCGGTAGCCGTGACGTCGATGTTCACCGGCTGGCCGGCGAGGTGCTTTTGGTAGTGTTCGGCGGGGAAGGTGACCTCGATCGTCTTCTTCTCGCCGGCCTTCATGCCGAGGAGCTGCTCGGTGAAGGAGGGGAGGTAATGGGGTTCGTTCAGGTAGACCTTGTAGTTTTGGCCGGTGCCGCCTTCGACGATCACGCCGTCCTTTTTCATCTCGACATCGACGGTGAGGACATCGTCCTTGCCGGCTGCGCGGTCGACCGGGGCTTCGGTGCGGCGCATCTTGCGCATCTGTTCGAGGGCTTCGGCGACCTGGTCGTCGGTCGCGGGCTTGCTCTTCTGCTCGATCTTGATCTCTTTGAGTTCGGCGACGCGCTTCACGGCCGGCTCGACGGGTACGATGCAGTGGAATTGCAGGGCCTCGCCTGGGACGAGCTTGTCGACGTTGATGCTCGGGGACCCGATGGCGGCAACGCCTTCGCTCAGGAGCGCCTTCACGTAGAAGGCACGAATGATGCGCTCAAGGGATGCCTCAAGGATGGCCATGTCCCCATAGACGCGCTTGCCTTCGCCCATGGGCACGTGGCCAGGGCGGAAGCCGGCGATGGGGCGCTGTTCTGAGAGGGTTTTTAGGCCTTCTTCGAGGTAGGCGGCGTATTCTGAGGGCTCGACAGTGATCTCGAGCTTGAGTTCGGAGCCGGGCAGGCGGGTCGTGGTGATGGCGGGCATAGGCCTGGAGAATAAGCGAAAAAGGGAGGGCCGTCAAACCCCGTTGTGGCGGTCGCGTGAAGCCTTGCCAGCGCTAGGAATTTTCGCTATGCTCAGCCCCATATGGCCCTCCAAATCGGCATCGTCGGACTCCCGAACGTCGGCAAATCGACCTTGTTTGCGGCGATCACCAAGAAACAGGTGGATTGCGCGAACTACCCGTTTTGCACCATCGATCCCAACGTGGGCGTCGTTGAGGTGCCGGATGAGCGGCTGCAGGCCCTTGCCGCGCTCGACCAGAGCGCCAAGATCGTGCCGACCGTGATCGAGTTCGTGGATATCGCGGGCCTCGTGAAGGGGGCGGCGGAAGGGCAGGGGTTGGGGAACCAGTTTTTGGCGAACATCCGCGAAACCGACGCGATCGCGCAGGTCGTACGGGCGTTCGACGATACCAACGTGATCCATGTGGACGGGTCGATCAATCCGACGCGTGACGCCGAGACGATCAATACGGAGCTCGCCTTGGCGGACCTCGAGGTGGTCGGGAAGCGATTGCAGAACGTCGAAAAGCAGTTGCGGGCCGGGGCCTCGAAGGCGCTCACCCAAGAGAAAGAGGTCATTGAGAAGGCGCAACGGCTGCTGAACGGCGGGCAAATGTTGCGCGATGAGGCCTGGACCGATGATGAACGCCTTGTCTTGCGCGGCTTGCACCTCCTGACGATGAAGCCGATGCTGTACGTCGCGAACGTGAGTGAGACGCAGATCCAGGACGGGACCTGGAAAGCGCGGGTGGCGGGCCTGAAGGGGCTGACCGTGCCCGTCTGCATCAAGATGGAATCGGAATTGGCGGGCTTGGTCGGGGAAGAGAAACAGGAATACCTTGCGTCCGTGGGACTGGCGCTGTCCGGATTGGACGAGCTCATCCGCGCCTCCTATGAGCTGCTCGGTCTCCTGACCTTCTTCACGAGCGGGGCGGACGAGGCGCGCGCCTGGACCATCACGCGGGGCACGAAGGCGCCGCAAGCCGCGGGAAAGATCCACACCGATTTTGAAAAGGCCTTCATTCGCGTAGAGGTGACGCCGTGTGCGGATTACCTCCGTGAAGGGGGAGAGGCCGCCTGCCGGGCAAAGGCGCTGACGCGCATCGAAGGGAAGGAGTATGTCGTCCAAGATGGTGACGTGTGCTATTTCCGGGTGAACGCGTAAAAAACGAACGGGGCTTACAGGCCCTGTTGTTTTTTGAAGGCGGCGAGCTTGCGGAGGCGGATGGAGGCACGCTCGATGATCTGGCGGATTTCTTTCGTGTCAGCCTCGATGGACGCGCTTCCTTCTCGCGCATAACGGAGCGCATGCAACCGTTCCAGCGTGTCTAAATACGCTTTGATGGTTCCATCGGGGGAAGTGGGGGAGAGTTTTTGAGCGGTATTCCAGATCGCGGCGGCGAGGTCGAGGCGGAAGGAGCGGGGTTGGGCCCGTTCGGCGAGGGTGGCGAGGCGGTTAAGGTAGGACGCGGTTTGGTCTGCGGGGAGGGAATCAAGGAGCCTGTCTCGTTGGATGGTGATGAGAATGCGCGTGAGGTCCCGGTCGGATGCTTCGAACGCATCCGATTCTGATGGGCGGTTCGGATCGTTCCGCAGGCGCTCGGCGAGGAGATAGGGGAGGGCGATGATGGCTTGTCTGGGCTCCATCTTGCACAGCGAGAGAAGTCGCTCCCAAGAACGTGTTTTTCGTTCTGACCCAGGCAGGAGATGCCCATCGGCCGCAATCAGCGCTTGCATGACGGCTGGCAAGACGCTGACGCTTCTCGAGAGGACGAGCGCTTCGAGGATGGCGTCCGCCTGATCGGCGGGAAGATCCGGAATATGGGTCGCGACAAAGCTTGCGACCTGTTCAGAGCGTGCGCAGAAATAGGTATCCACGCGTTCCAGTAGGGCATCACCTTGATCTCGGGAGGCATCGCGCGTGAGAACCGCGTTATAGGTCGGCCGCGCGTCATAGGAGAAGTGGCTGATGAGGGCGCGGGTGATCGTATTCCCTTCTTCGGGGTCGTTCTGTTCGAGCCAGCGCTTAAGAAGCCGGTCCAGGAGATCTGGATGGTAATTCCGCAAGACGCATTCGATGAAGGGTTGGTCCGCCCTCGACAGAGGATCGGCTAGACGCGCTTCCAAAAGAGGAAGCAGGCGTTGAGGCACGTCCGTTTCTTGGTGGATGTGAAACGCGTTCCAAGCTTCGATGTCGTTGATGCTGGCGTGGAGCAAGAGGCTCTCCAGTGATTGGGCGCTTTCAAGAAAACATTGCGTGGCGACCCGCGCACGTTCGGTGAGGGCCAAGGCTTCCCACTCGGCGAGGGCGTCATCGATGGGGACGGCGTGGGAGCGGAGATGCACCCATGCTTGTTCAGCGGCGGCCGCCTGTTCGGGTGGGTGATCTGAAGGGCGCGTAGTTGGTTGGAGTATAGAGGTTTTTCATGCCCCTTGCGATCGGTGGCGATTCGAGGAACGGGTTAGGGCATGCTCCGCTTTTTTGCCCGCTTCCCGTGGCTCCTGGTGGGGCCATGGTTCTTTGGCGTCGCCCTGGCCACGTTTTCGGAAGGACGGGCCCTTCTTTTGGCGATTTTTTCTCTTATTGCGGAGCGGCGAATGGCTCGCGTCTGTATGGCGGCGGTCGTGCTTGGGTGGGGCGTTGGTCTTCTGTGTATGCCGATCGGTTGGCGCAACGTGCCGTTTGCCGCGTATGTCGGGCGGATCGAACGCCTTACGCCGCGCATGGAGATCGTCCCCAGCGGCTGGGCGGAGGGTTTGCGGCGGGAGGGGCGGGCGCGGTTCTCGATGGCCCTCCCGCCGCGGGAAGCGGTCCTGGCGGCGGCAATGCTCTATGGGGATGCGAATTTTCCCTCGGAAGACCGCGTGAAGGTGCGTGCGGTGGGGTTGTCGCACCTGGTGGCCGTTTCGGGCGCGAACATCCTGTTTTTGCTCCTGATGCTGCGAACGGTCGCGCGACGGTTCTTGCGAACGCCGCGTGGGCGGTTTTTTGCGGATGGCATGGGGATTCTTTCCATCGTGGTGCTGACGGGCGGTTCGACCTCGGTCGTGCGGGGTGGGCTGATGCTGGTCCTCTTCGGCGGCGCCCGATTGAGCGGCCGGCTGCCGGCGTTTGGTCGGATCCTCTTGTTGGCGGCGTTCATTCTTGTTCTTGCCGAGCCGCGACGGCTGCTGTTCGATGCGGGGTTCCACCTATCGTTCCTCGCGTGCGTCGGCCTGCTCCACGCGAGCGAGCGCGGGCAAGCGCAGGACCTTCTTGAGCGGTTTTCCGTGCGGGGGAGTTGGTATACCTGGATTTGGACGGCCCCATACCAGCTGTGGTTTTTTGGGAGCATCTCCTGGGTGGGCCTGCTTGCGAACGTGTTCGTCCTGTTCATCGTCCCGTGGATCCAGGCCCTTGCCCTTGCGGTGTGGCTTGTTCCCGTCCGTGTGCTCGCTTTGCCATTGCGACTTTGTTTGTCGTACCTGTGGACGGTCGTGGATTGGATGGGTCCATTTTCCCATCCGTTGCACATGCAACCCAATCCGGCGTTTTTCCTGATGGCGTGCATTTATCTCACGCTGGTCGTCCAGCTTATCCACAAACGGATGCGCCAATGGGGCCGGCTTTCGTCGACGCTGGCCGACAGGTCGACCGGTTGGATGGCGGTTCGGCTTGCGCGGATCGCCTTCTGGATGCCTTGGCTTGTCGACACGCACCCCGAGTTGTTGCGGGAGGCGGTGACTTCTATGCTTAAAGCATCCGCACAGGATCTGGGTGACGAGCGCCTCTTGAGAACTCGGCTTGAGGATGGCTCGCGTTCGCGGTGATGACGGCGAACGGTCGGCGTGCGGATCAGGCCGCGCAGAGGGCGGACGGGTTTGGCAAAGATGTGGAAGGGTTCGCCTTTCGCATCGGAGCCGGATTCGCTCGCGTCTCCGTACGGAAGGGGATTGTCAGGACGGGTAGGCGCCAAGAGAAAAACGTTTTCCTCCCACGACCTTCGCCTGTGAACCTGGTTCAAATGCGAAGGTGGTGAAGCGCGTCAGGCCGTGGCCCATGGGCCGCAAGACAGTCCCGGCGGGAAAAAGGGTTTAGGGAAGGCTCGTTCGTTTGCTGAGAAGCGCTCTCGTGCCTTGTCGGCGAGCGGGCGAGCTTTTTCATGGGATCAGGAGGCGGAAAAAAGGAGGCTCAGATGGGTCACACGGATCGATTCTGGTATGGCATCGTCATCCTCTGGGCCCTGGTGGCCCTGGGGACCCTGTTTGCGGCCTGCGATTTCCCGATGGGGATCGTGGATGGGGAAGAGAAGACCGTGCCCGGCTGTGTCCTCGACACGGTACAGGAGCCCTGGGGTCTCGACGGGGGCGGAAGGGCGGTTCGGGCGCGCGGGTTCTTGGCCGAGGGGACGCACCTCGGTCTGGATATCGCCCTCACGGAAGGGCATCCGATCATCCCGCTGGGCTGCGGGGTCGTGCGGTTCGCCGGAGCGGCGCGGGGGTATGGAACGTTCGCGGTCGTGGTCGAGCATCGGCTCGCCGCTGGGATCAGCCTGCGTAACGGCCAAGGGGAGCGCGTGTTCGTCGACCGGTTTCTATCGATCTACGGGCATCTGCGCAACACTTCGGACCGTGCGGCCGAGCAAGCGACGCTCGATCTTCGTCCCGGGACGGTGGTGACGGCACGGACGATCCTGGGCTATGTCCAGCACCGTTCCCTCAATGGGGACGGGGACGAGCACCTGCATTTCGGGATCCGCCTGCAGACGGCGGAAGCGGCCCAGCGGACCGATCCGGCCGCGTGGTTCCGCGGCTATGACGGGTCTCCTTCATACAGGGGCTGGTTTGCCGATCCGGAAGATGCGCTGCTGCGACTTCGGCTGACATTCGGACTCCCAGCGACGGGCCTCGACGCGGGAGCGGTTCCTACGGACGCCATTGGTCCGGATGCGTTTTTCGATGTGGTGATCCAGCCGGATCGGGTCCCGCCGAACGAGGGTCGCGATGCAAGCCGCGTCCCGTCCACGCCGGATGCGTTCGGCGACGTCCTGCCTGCTACGGACGTTCCGGCGGATGCACGGGTATGGTTTCCGGAAGCTTCCGTTCCCGATACAGAGCCGGTTCCGTCGGGCGGGACCATCCTGTACGAATTTCGTCCGGGTTCGGAACATCCGTTCTCGGCGCCGTACCGGTTGCGCGACCAGTGGTGGCGGCCCATTGTATGTCGAAACACCGGCTCTGTCGAACCTCGCGTCTCCCCTGATGGGTGGATCGGCTGCGAATCGATTCGGATGGAACTGTTCGACGGGTCTTTTTTCCTTCCTGAGCATCCGGGGTGGGGCGATATGGGCCAGATCGGCACCGTCGCGAATACGCCTGCGCGATGCACGCCGGTCGTCGGGGCCGCCTGGAGGCTCACGGAGGTCGCGACCCGTCGCGTCCTGTATGACGGACCCGCTTCGGGCTTGCGCTGTGTGGCGGTAGGGACGCAGGACCGGTGGCGATTCCCCGAATGAGTCTGGCCCGGTCCGACAATGGACCGGGTTTTTTCTCGCGAGTAGAAGGGTGCGTGCAGATGGCCCCTTGACGGTCCATCGCCGACCGGGCGGTCGTGTGGTATGGTGATATAGAACGAAAATAGAACACTCTCTTATTTCATCGACAACAGCAATATGTCCAAGAAAGCGAACGAAGAGTTGGAAGGGCGGCGGCAAGCGGTCCAGCTCGCCATGGACCAGATCCAAGAGAAGTTTGGTGACGGATCCATCATGCGCTTGGGGGATGCGCGAAAAATGCAGGTTGAATCCATTCCGACGGGTTGCTTGTCGCTTGACCTGGCGCTCGGCGTCTTCGGCGTGCCGCGTGGACGCATCATTGAGGTCTATGGCCCGGAATCTTCCGGAAAGACGACCTTGGCGCTCCATATCGTGTCGGAAGCGCAAAAGCGCGGCGGGGCGTGTGCCATCGTTGACGCCGAACACGCGCTGGATCCCGAATATGCGAAGAAAATCGGTGTCGATATCAAGCAGGTGCTCATTTCCCAGCCGGATACGGGGGAGCAGGCCCTGGATATCGTCGAGACCCTGGTCCGTTCGAACGCGCTGGACGTGATCGTCATCGACTCGGTCGCCGCCTTGACCCCAAAGGCCGAATTGGAAGGAGACATGGGAGACCAGCACATGGGATTGCAGGCCCGGCTCATGAGCCAGGCGCTCCGCAAGCTCACGGGGATCATCTCCCGCTCGAACACGATCGTCGTGTTCATCAACCAGATCCGCCAGAAGATCGGCATCGTCTTCGGAAACCCGGAGACCACGACGGGTGGAAACGCGTTGAAATTCTATGCGTCGGTCCGCATCGAGGTGCGCCGCTCGGCCCAAATCAAAATGGGCGAAAAGATCATCGGGAACCGAACGAAGGTCAAGATCGTCAAAAATAAGGTCGCCGCCCCGTTCCGGACGTGCGAGTTTGACATCATGTATAACGAAGGGATCTCCGTTTCCGGAGATCTCTTGGATGCCGGCGTTGAATTGGGGGTCGTGACCAAGTCTGGCAATTCCTACTCGTTCCAGTCTGAGAAGTTGGGGATTGGGCGCGAAAACGCCAAAGCGGCCCTTCGTGAAAGGCCCGATTTAATGGCTCAGATCCGCGAAAAGTGCATCAATAATTGGCAGGAGCGCGAAAAGCTGGATCCGAAGATGGCCATGTCGAAAGCCGGTGGAAACGATGAGGGCGATGAAGAGGAGGGGGAGGAAAAGGAAGGGTAAGAAAACGGTCCTTGCGATGGGGCGGGTTTCCGAACGGGTGCCCGCCCCCCGTTCCCAGCTTTCCGATCGGCGGCCCGCGTCACGCGCCCTCATTCTTGGCTGATGCCGAGGATTCGGGGTCGGGGACGATGAACGGTGCTGCCGTGTCCGCGAAAAAACGGCAGGACCAGATTCCCAGGGGTGGATATTTACGTTACAATACTGTCCGTTGTTCATCCCATGCCACGAAACGCGTCTTTTTGGTCTTCGATCACCATGGAGGAGCGCACCCAGCGGGGGCTGATGGCCGTGTTTCTGTTTTTCTTGGCCGCCTTGATCGCGTTAGGGTTCTTGGATGCGGCTGGGTGGTTCGGCCGGTCCATCAACCAGGGCTTGGGAATGCTCTTCGGGTGGGATCGCGTCTTGTTTCCGGCGCTGTTTGCCGTCTGGGGGTACCATGTCCTGAAGCCGGACCTGGAAATCATCCAGCCGCGGACCGTCGTCGGGTTCGTTCTCTTCTTTTTTGCGCTGAACCCACTTGTCCACCTGTGGACATTCGATCGCGGTGCGCTCGTTCCGAATGCCGCCCTGATCGACGCCGGTGGGAAAATCGGGCAGATGATGGCCGACCCGTTGGCGCAATTCATCGGATCCGCGGGCTCGTTCGCCTTCCTACTCAGCCTGCTCCTGGCGTCCCTGATGTTGGTGTTCCATGTCGGATTGGAAGACGTCCTGTTTTTCTTAAAATACGTCAAGAATGCCGGCATTTGGGCTTGGGAGCTGGTCTCACGTCCGGTCCGGCATTGGTTGGACCGTCGGGTGATGCTGTCGGAGCCGTCCGAGCGACGTTCCTCGGTCGATGTGCTCGCGCAGGAGCATCTTGAGATCCCGCCTTCGTTCGAGGAGATGCCGGTTCATGATGCGGATGACGAGCCGGAGGCGGAAGATGCGCCCGAACAGGAACAGGAAGAGGAAGATGAGGAGTCGGCCGAGGAAGACGCGGAAGAGGCGTCCGACGCTCCCCCAGCGCCCAAAAAGCGCACCCGCCGCGCCTATCCCAAGATTGATATCCCCGTTGACCTTCTAGAGGCGCGCGATCAGAAACCGGCCATCGGGAATCCGAAGCAGATTGAAGATCTCATTCGGAAGACGCTGGCCGCCTTCGGGATCCCTGTCGAATCCGCAGGCTATGCGGCCGGTCCGACCGTGACTCAGTACATGGTGAAGCCGTCGGAGGGCATCAAAGTGTCGCGCATCGTTTCCTTGCAGAGCGACTTGGCGTTGGCATTATCAGCCCAAAGCTTGCGCATCGAGGCGCCGATCCCGGGGAAGCCGTATGTCGGGATCGAGGTACCAAACCAGACGGTGGCGACGGTCGGGATGCGTGAGATCTTGGAATCGCGCGAATTCCGTGAACGGAAGCACCCGCTGTTCTTCGTGCTCGGCAAGGACGTGGCTGGGAAGCCCGCCTTGGCGGATATCAGCCGTATGCCGCACGCCTTGGTTGCGGGTGCGACCGGTTCGGGCAAATCCGTCTGCCTGAACGTGATGATCATGTCGTTGCTCTACACGAACCGGCCCGACGAGCTGCGCTTCATCATGGTCGACCCAAAACGGGTCGAGATGCAGATGTATAACGGGATCCCGCACCTGTTGACGCCCGTGATCACGGAGATGGGGGAGGCGGTGAATGCGCTTAAATGGGCGGTCCGTGAGATGACGCGCCGATACGGATTGTTGCCGACCGTGAACGCGAAGAACCTGGCGGACTATAACGCTCGTGCGGAAGAGAAGCTTCCGGTGATCGTGTTTGTCATTGACGAATTGGCCGATCTGATGATGACGGCCAAGAACGAAATTGAAGGGCCGATCGTGCGTCTCTGCCAGATGGCGCGCGCCGTCGGCATCCACCTCGTCTTGGCGACCCAGCGTCCGTCCGTCGATGTCATTACCGGCCTGATTAAGGCGAACGTGCCGGCCCGCATCGCCTTCGCGGTGGCCTCTTCGGTCGACTCGAAGACGATTTTGGATCAGGTTGGAGCGGAGCGGCTGCTTGGCCGCGGAGACATGCTGTTTTCTACTTCGGAAATGCCTCAGCCGCGTCGCGTCCAAGGCGCGTTCATCTCTGATCAGGAGATCGTGAAAGTGGTCGATTTCATTAAGGCCGCTTACGGTCCCGGAGACTATGACCTGACCGTGACCGAGCGCCGCGAGGGAAATGTCGCCCTTGGCGAATCGGGAGGCGATGACGAGGAAGATGGCCGCGATCCGCTCCTGAATGAGGCTTGGAATGAGGTGTTGCGCGCCGGCCGAGGTTCGGCGTCCCTCTTGCAGCGTCGCTTGAAGGTCGGATATTCCCGTGCCGCACGCATTTTGGACGAGATGGAACAGCTTGGGTGGGTCGGTCCGGAAAATGGCGCAAAAGGTCGCGAGCTCGTTCGGAAGACGGCGGCGACGCAGCAGATGGAGCTGCCGGGCGCCCTCGGGGAAGCGGCGCCAGAGGAAGAGGCCCCCTCCCCACAAGACCGGTATTACGACCTTTAGGATATGCCATTCATCATCAAGCGCGTTCACGTGTCTGGATCTTTGGGCGAAGATCTTCGCGAGTTGCGTGAACGGGCGGGCCTGACGATCGATCAGGCGGCCCGTCAAACGAGGGTCGTGCCTTCGACGATCCGTGCATGGGAACAGGGCTCCTGGTCTAGTTTTGGGTCAGAGGTGGCGTATCAGGAGCGCATGCTGATGGGGTATGTCCGTGCCTTTGGCGGTCGTGAATCGTTTTACCTGAATAAGTTCCACCAGGAATTGGCGGCGCTCAACGTCCGGCCGGTGAAGGCGCAGATCCAGGAGATGCGTCCGTTCAAGGGGATCGATCTGTTTTTCACCGCTCGCGCCCGGGTTGCCTTGCTTCTCTGCTTGTTCGTCTCGAGCTTGGGATTCTATGTCGTGGCCCAAGCCCGCTCGCTCGCCTCACCGCCACCCCTGGAGATCCTCACGCCGCTGGACGGGGAGCGCCTAGTGGAGCCCATCGTCCACGTGCAAGGGCGCACCAGCCCAGAAGCGACCGTGTTCGTAAACGAGCAGCCCGCGACATTGCGCGAGGATGGGACATTCGAGCTGAACCTAGAGATCCCACGCGGCACCACCGAGCTCCAAGTGCGCGTCAAGAAGCGCCATAGCAAAGACGTGATCGGGACGCGGCGAGTGGTGTTCGAGCGTGATTCCGAACCGGTTCAGGAGCTCTGACCTCGTTCAAGCCGGGGAAGATACCGAATCCCGGTTGTTTTTATACGCATGAAAAAAGCGCCAAGGGCGCTAGAACAGGAAACGACGCAGGACGTCGTTCGTCAGGAGGCCGGCCACGAAGGCCAGGGCGAGGGACCCGAGGGGGTCAAGGCCTCCCAGGTAGGTTCCTCCCAGGAAGACGCCGATGGTGACGAAGCTTGGGAAGGGGGCCATGAGGGGTTGCTTTCCGTGGGCGGTGGGGGCAGGAGGGTCGTGCGCGTGGACTCAGAGGCCAGCCCCCACGTCAGCGCATGATGGGGGAGGGCGACCCGTCCGAGGACAGCTGTCGGTTGGAGGCGTGGGCGCTGGATGGGCGGTTGGAAAAAGGGGGTGGATTCGTTTTCGGTATCCATTGGGTTCCTTACGCCTCTTTGGGAGAGGGGAGAGGATCCTATCAAGCGATGGTGGTTTTGTCAATGAATATCGTGCGCTTATTTGTTCTCGATTCGCTAATTTTCCCTCAATACAGCGAAATCTGCTTAAGGGAAAAACCGCATCACTGCGATGCGCTAGGAGTTCAGCGCCAGAAGCTCCCATGCTGTGATCCTGAAAAACAAACACCCGCCCTTCAGGCAGGTGTCGTGCGATTAGATCGCGAGCTTGCTCATGAGTTCGTCGTAGGCCTTGGCGTCCTCGCGCTTGAGGTACTTCATCTGGCGGCGGCGCTCGCTGACCTTCTTGATCAGACCGCGGCGGGACGAGTGGTCCTTCTTGTGGGTCTGGAGGTGCTTGATGAGCTCGTTGACCTCAGCCGTGAGCAGGGCGATCTGGACCTGCGGGGAGCCCGTGTCGTTGGCATGGGTCTTGTACTTCTCGATCAGCTTCTTCTTTTGGTTGGCGTCCAACATAGGGATGGAGGGGGCCGGGGACGATCGTCGGTTCTGGCTTCGGAAAAAGGCAGAACCCACCAGCGTGTCTGCGCGCCCGAGAGGATCCCCTCGGGGCGTAACCCGGCGTTAAGGGTTAGCCTGCCTTTTATAGGCTGAACGGCGGATTTTGTCAAGAAAAGCCCCGCCATGGGAAGGGCGGGGTCAGGAGGGGGCAAGGCGGCGCAGGGCTCCCTGGATGTAGCGGATCGTGCGTTCGGGGTCGATGGGCTTGCCGAAGCCGGGGGAGAGCTGGCGGTGCGCGTCGAGCGAGAACTCGCGCGTTTGTGCCCAGAGGGGGTCGAGGACCGAGAGCGTTTCCGGCCCCAGCCGTCCGGAGACGATGGGTTCGACGCGCGGGGCCAGACGGTGCAGCGCCTGAACGAAGCGCAGGGCCTGGTGCGGGTCGAGCTCGCTGCCGAAGCGCCGCCCGCAGCCGTCCCAGAGGACGTGCGTGATGGCGCCGCCATGCGTCGCGAGGTGTGCGCCGTAGCGGGCCACGAGGGCGGTGACACACGCCTCCGGATCGTCCTGGTAGCTCGCCTGCACCGTGGTGCCGAGGTGGATGATGAGGCGGAGCTTGGGGTACCGCGCCCTGAGCATCCCGATCAGGTCGGTGCTCGGCAGGCGGCGGTCGTTGTCGAGGTGGAGCAGGTCGGGTTCCTGCCCGAGGTGGGCGAACATGGCGCCGATCTCTTTGAACAGGGGTTCCGCTCCCTCCGTCTCGCTGCGGGCGTGCAGGGTGAGGGGGGCGAGGCGCTCGGTGGTGAACGCTTTGAGGGCCTTGGCCTGTGCGGCGTCCGGCATGAAGATGTTCCAGGGGGCGCGGACGGGCTTGTTCTGGATGCGCGCCGGCGTGAGCAGAATGCCGACGCTGAGGCCGATGTGATCGGGCAGGGCGGGTTCGCAGGCGGCGAGCACCTTCTGCGTGTCGTTGGGGTCTGTCGCCAGGAATCCGACCAGTCGCGTCCGCGGCTGGAGAGAGGAATCGTGAAACGCGTCCATCAATGAGAACCTCCGTCGCGATGCTATTCCTTCTTGGACGAAAGGGCAAGCGGTGGGGGCGTGTGGCGAATGCCGTGGCCCGCACGGGAAAGAAAACCCCCGATCGGATCGGGGTCAGAGACGGAGTTCCAGGCGATCGATGAGCTCGGCGAGGGTGGTCACGATGACCTCCCAGAACCCGCGTCGCACCAGCGCGATGGTGATGCGGTGTTGCAGCGTGCCAGCCTCGATGATTGCCGCCAGCGCGTCGCCGAGCGCCTGGCCGCTGCTCAGGCCGGAATAGACGAAGCAGGGGATGGGGCCGTCCGCGTTCGCGAGGGTGAGACGGGCCGGAATGAGATGGAGCCCGCGGCCGGGCTTTTGCGGGGCGATGCGTCCGAGCGTGGTGTACGAGCACATGGGCGCCTCCTGTGGTGGGTTGAGGAGCGGGAGGATGACCGTCGCTACGGGCATCCGGCACGCCCCTCAACAAAGAACGCCAGCGCGGGAAGCGCTGGCGTTCGTGGACCGCCGGGGAGGCGGTTACGGACGATCCCCTGGGTGGACGGGGGACGAGCCAGCGCGTGTGATCCGAATGCAAATCACAAAATTGCGCGTGTAGGCGCGCTTGAGGCTGACGTGGCCGAGCAGGGACGTAGGTACGACCATACTTCTATTCTACGATAGCACGCTCAGCGGTGGCGGCAAGAGGGACTTCGAGGCCGAGCCAGATGCGGGCGTAGCGGAGGGCTTCGAGACGCGTCTCAAGGATCCCTTCATCGCGGAGTTGCTCGATCTTGTTGATGAGGGTGCCTACTTCCGTTCCGGGCTTCATGCCGAGGCTCAACAGGTCGCGACCCTGCACGAGCTTTTCACGGCCCTCGCGATCCAGGGCGTATTCCTCAACCGCTTCGGCGAAGCGCTCGCCGGGGATATAGGGAGCCGTCGCGGCGCCTGGAATCGTGCGGCCGCGCGCATCCGCTTCTGAAGCGGCGAGGAGCACGCGCCAAGAGACGCCGCCAAGGCGCTTCAAGAGGCGGCGGATGTTGTTCGCGTACTGCCGCCGGTCGAGCGTCCCATCTTCGTAGGCGCGGGAAAGGACGCCGGGCTTGAGGTGTTCGGCGGCGATGCGGGTCGCCGCTTCCACGATGCAGCCTGGGGCGCGTAGGCGTTCGAGGAAGGCTTTTGCGGGTTCGGCACCGGCTTCCTCGTGGCCGCGCGAGCGAATGCGTCCCCCCTCGAACCGGGTCGTGCCCGGCTTGCCGAAATCGTGGCATAGCGCGCCCATGACGACGGCGAATGCCTCGTCTTTCGAAAGGTGGGCCTGTTCGCGCCGCACGATTCGTGCGGCCGCATCCACGACCATCAGGGTGTGGGTCCAGACGTCCCCTTCGGGGTGCCATTCAGGGTCTTGAGGGGTGCCGATCAGGGCGTTGAGCTCGGGATAGAGACGTTCGATGATGCCCAGCTCGCGCATCAGATTGAGGCCGATGGAAGGGCGTTCGGCTTTCAAGAGAAGCTTTTTCCACTGCTCGAGGCGTCGTTCGACACTTAATTCCCTGCGGCCGACTTCTTCGGCAAGCGCACGAATCCGGTCTATGGTGGTCGCGTCCGGTTCCGGGATCGTTTCTTGAATCAGCCGTAGCCATCTCTCAAGCCGCTGTTCGGGGCTCAGTCGCTCAAGGTCTCCCCGTTTCACCATCTCGCTTAGCAGATTCATGGTCTCCGCGTCCGGATGCATGTTCATGCGGGCACAAAACTGGACGGCCCGATAGACGCGCAAGGCATCATCCTGAAAGCGCTCGCGATCGGTCGCACGCAGGACGCGCGCATTCAGGTCGGCGATGGCGCCGAAATGGTCGATGATCTCGCCCGTAAGCGGATCGGCGGCCAGCGTATTCATGGTGAAGTCACGCCGGCGTGCCGCTTCGGCTACGCTCAGGAACGGGTCACTGACAATCTGCACGTCGCTGTCGGCGCGCGATTCGGTACGAGGAAGCGAGATGTCCAGGTCGAACCCCTTCTCGAGGGCGACCTTGAACACGCCGAAGGAGGAGCCGATCAGCTCAACCTTGCGCGAAAACGTGCGCTCGATCGCGCCGATCAGTTCGTCGACCGTGAGGCCATATACCTCGATATCGAGGTCTTTCGGATGCAGGCCGAGCAACGCATCGCGCACGAAGCCGCCCACGATGAGGGCGCGTGGCGGCTCCGCTCCGGGTTTGCACGGCATCCGCTCGACGGCTTCCGCCAGCCGACGGGCGCCGTTCAGCAGGGTTTCGTTTTGCGCGAACAGCCGCTCACGCCAGATCTCGGGGTCGTTCGGGATCCGTTCTCGTTGCTGACCAAGGGGCATCTCATGGATCATGTGGAGAGTTTAGCATGGATCGGCTGGTTTGCGGATCGGCGCATCACGCTCGGTGATCCTTGGACGTCTATCTCCGTCAAGCGCGCGTCCCGAGGTCGAGGTTGTGTTCCCGGATGGCTTGCCTTTGCCCGCTCTTGCGCTCCGCGTATGAAAAAGGCCTCCCGTGTTCGGACAGGGGAGGCCAGGGTCTGGATCAGGCGTCGTTGAGCTTGCCCGTGCGACGGAACGCCTCGGCCGCAGCCTCCCTCTCGGCGGCGCGGCGGGTGCGGAAGGCGGCTTCCTCTGCCAGGCGCTCGGCCCGCAGCGCCCGAAAGCCGACGCTGAGGGCCGCGTGGACGTCGGCCGGGACGTGCCCGCGGAGCTTCTCCAGGAACATCCGCGAGTTGCGGTCGAGGCCGGTCCGCTCCTCCTGCCAGGCGTAGTAGCGACGCGCTGGGGTGGCGAGCGCGTGCACGGCCAGCTCCGTCGGAAAGCCGATGAGGTCGGCCACGCAATCGAAGCCCGTGCTGGCGTATTCGGTGTGGTTGACGGCGCACGGCGGGTGCCGGGACACGGTGCCGGTTTCGATGTCGACCCAGACCTCGGAGGCGCTCCCACGCCAGGTGTACCCATCCGGGGCGATGTGTACCGTGACCTTCGTCCACCTGCCGGGGAGACGATCGTCCGTCTCGGGCTCGCTGACGTTCAGGACGCGGACCCGCCGCCCGAACGTGGAGGGGAAGGCGTGGCCGAGCGCCTTCGTCACGGCCTTCAGCTGCATGAGGCCGACGACGGTGATGGCGTCGACGATCATTTTGAACATTTTGCTTCTCCTTCTCTTTCCGATCTTTTTGCGTCTGCCCTTGCGGATGGAAGCGGTCCGAGGCGTTTTCCCGTGCCGGGAACCGTGCCTCCAGGCAAGGCGGTCGACCGCGCATGCTATCACGGTATCCCGGTTTTGTCAATCCCCGCAACGAGCCGCACGACCCTCTAGCCAAGCCTGCTTTTTCGTGTTATCTTAGCCTCATTCCACCTATGTCCCACCGTCCTGTCCACGATCTCGAAGCCCGTTGGCAAGCCCAATGGGAGCTTGATGGCGTCTATCGCACCGGCCGCCGTCCCGATGCCGAGCCGTTTTTTGGCCTGGTTGAGTTTCCGTTCCCGTCCGGGGACGGGCTGCATGTGGGGCATGTGCGTTCGTATGTGGCTATCGACGCGTATACGCGCCGCCAACGGATGCTCGGCAAGGATGTCCTGTATCCGATCGGCTGGGACGCGTTCGGGTTGCCTACCGAAAACTACGCTCTGAAAAACAAGATCGCCCCAAGCGTGGCGACAGCGAAAAACGTGGCGAACTTCACCCGCCAATTCAAGTCGCTCGGCGTCGGCTTCGACTGGTCCCGCGAGATCAATACCACTGACCCCGCCTACTACAAGTGGACCCAATGGCAATTCCTCCAATTCGTGAAACATGGCATGGCCTACAAGGCCGCATCGACGATCAACTGGTGCCTCAAATGCAAGATCGGCCTCGCGAACGAGGAGGCGCAGGGCGGGGTATGCGAGCGGTGCGGCAACCCGGTCGAAAAGCGCGAGAAGTCGCAATGGATGATCCGGATCACCTCATACGCCGAGCGCCTGCTCCAGGACCTCGATGGCGTCGACTATCTCGACAAGGTGAAGGCCCAGCAGCGCAACTGGATCGGCAAGAGCGCCGGTGCCCACGTGTCTTTCGCGCTGCGCGTCCCTGGCCAGGAAGGGGGTACGCATGCGGTGACGGTGTTCACGACGCGTCCTGACACGATCTTCGGCGTCACCTTTTTGCTGATCTCTCCCGAGCTTGCGAAGCGTTGGATGGAGATCGGCTGGCAGGCTCCCGAGGGCGTGAAGGCCTACGTCACGGCGGCCCTCTCCCGCGCCGAGACCGAGCGGTCGGCCGAAGGGAAAGAGAAGACCGGCGTCGAGACCGGCATCCTTGCCGTGAACCCGGTCGACGGCCGCGAGGTCCCGGTTTGGGTCGCGGACTATGTCTTGGGGAATTACGGCACCGGCGCCGTGATGGCCGTTCCGGGCCATGACGAGCGTGATTTCGCGTTTGCGACCGCTTTCGGGTTGCCCGTCACGTACGTCGTTGCTCCAATGCGCGTCGACAAGAAAAATCCCCCGGTTGAGGGAAAGAAGAGCGTCGAACGGCAGACCGTGCAGGCGATCGTGCGCGATCCGCGGACCGGCAAGATCCTCTGTCTGAAGTGGAAGGAGCATCCGTGGACGACGTTCATCGTGGGGGGTGTTGAGGAGGGGGAGGACCTCGTTGCGGCCGCGCGCCGCGAGATCCGTGAGGAGACGGGCTATACGAACCCGACCTTCCGACGCGTGCTGGGCGGTCCGGTCCACGCCGAATATTTCGCCGCGCACAAGGACGAGAATCGGATCGCCCATGCGACGGCCGTCCTCTTCGATCTTGAAGATGATGCGCGTGAGGATGTTGCTCCGGAGGAACTCGCCAAGCATGAGCCCGTCTGGTTGGATCCGCATCAACTGACGTCCGCCTCCATGAACTGCTCGGAGCTCGACGTGTGGCTGCCGCGCCTGACGGATCCGGCGAAGGACGTCATGGAGGAGGAGGGGGTCGCTGTCCACTCCGGCCGGCTCACCGGCTTGCCGACCTGGAAAGCGAAAGAGGACATGCTGTCTTGGCTAGAAGAGAAGGGGGTCGGCACGCGCGCGACCACCTACAAGCTGCGAGATTGGGTCTTTTCGCGCCAACGGTATTGGGGTGAGCCGATCCCGCTCGTGCATTGCCCCGCGTGCGCAGCCAAAACGCAAAAGGTCCTGCTCGTGCATGGGTATGCCGGTGGGGCGGACAAGAACTGGTTCCCGTGGATGAAGGCGCGCCTGGAAGCGGCTGGGTTCGAGGTGCTCGCCCCGACCTTGCCGGATCCGAAACATCCCGATTTTGCCGCCTGGATGGACGCGCTGGTGTCGCTTGTCGCGCAATTAGGTCCGCAAGACGTGGTCGTGGCCCACAGCATGGGCGGGAAGGCGGCGATCCACGCGCTCGCGCGGGCGAAGGTTCGTGTCGGGCACCTGCTGCTGGTCGCTTCGAGCGTGTTCGTGCCCGTGGAAGATCGCGATTGGGAGCGTTTGGCCATGCGGCAACCCGGCATGGATGTCCCGGCCGTGAAAGCGTTCTGGTCCGCGGAGCCGTTGCCGACCGACCTCGCGGTGCTCGCGGAGGACCGGCAATGCATCGTGTCTTCGGACGACCCGCTCGTGCCGGCCGCCAGCCTGCAGGCGATCCCGGACGGTTGGTTCCGCCAGGTCTGGGAGGGGTTTGGGCATTTTCAAGGGCCGGAATATCCGGAGCTCCTCGCACGCGTGGTCGCGACGCAACATCATGGTTGGATGCCGCTCCCGGAATCGAGCCTGCCGCTCACGCTCCCGCCGATCGAGACGTACGAGCCCTCGGAAACGGGTGAGTCCCCGCTCGCGGCCATGGAATCGTGGGTGAAGACGAGCTGTCCCGCCTGTGGCGGCCCGGCGACCCGTGAGACCGATACGATGCCGAACTGGGCCGGCTCGAGCTGGTATTTCCTGCGGTATACGGACCCGAAGAATGACGACGCCTTGGCCTCGCCGGAAGCGCTCAGGCGCTGGATGCCGGTCGACCTGTATGACGGCGGGATGGAGCATACGACCTTGCACCTCCTGTATTCTCGTTTCTGGCACAAGTTCTTGTGGGACGCGGGCATCTTGCCGCGCGAGATCGGGTCGGAACCGTACCAGAAACGGCGTTCGCATGGGCTTGTCCTTGCGGCAGGGGGAGAGAAGATGTCGAAATCGAAAGGGAACGTCGTGAATCCGGATGACGTGGTCGCGCAATACGGGGCCGACGTGCTGCGGGTCTACGAACTGTTCATGGGGCCGTTCGACCAGCCGGTGCCATGGGATACGAATGGGATCGAGGGCGTGCGGAAGTTCCTTGACCGCGTGTGGAACGTGTATGAGGCGGCCGCGCGGCCTGAAGAGACGCCCGAGCTCCGAACGCTGTACCACCAGACGATAAAGAAGCTCACGGAGGGGATCGATGGCCTGCAGTTTAACACCTGCGTGTCGCAGCTGATGATCCTCGTGAACGGGTACCAGGCGGCTGGCGGCGTCCCGACCGCCCAGCGAGCCGGTTTCCTGCAGGTCCTCGCACCGCTCGCGCCGCACTTGGCCGAGGAGCTGTGGCGGCAAGAGGGGAATGCGGAGACGATCCACCTCTCGGCTTGGCCGGCGTTCGACGCGCGCGCCCTGGAAGCGGATACGTACGAACTCGTCGTCCAGGTGAACGGCAAGGTTCGGGCAAAAATCCGTGTATCTAGGGAAATAGACGAAGAAGGAGCAAAAGACGCCGCCTTGAATGACGAAGCCGTTCGTCGTTCCTTGGAGGGGCGGGCGGTGCAGAAGGCGGTGTTCGTGAAGGGGAGGCTGTTGAGCCTGATCGGATAAAAAAATCATGTGGCACGCGCCACATGATTTTCAATTGCCGGCCGGCCGCATGGCATCCGTGATCGCATCGAGCAGCTCCATGGCACGATTTGTGAGAAAACCGAGCTGGATGTCGATTTCGTCGACACGAAGTTGCAACGCATAGGCCTGTTCGCCGATGGAATCGGGTCTTTCCGCAAGCCGATCCAGCCGTGCCAGAAGCTGTGCCTTTCCCGCGTTCGCGTCCATGGCGGACTTGAATGCGGATCTTACGTACGAGTTCGCCCGGCTCAGGTCGCCTGCGACCAGGCAAGCGTCGGCGAGGTTCAGGTCGTTGACTCCGCGTACGAACGCGCGGGAAAGCGCGATCGTGAATTTGCTCGTCTCCGGATCCACGCGCGTGATCGTCTCCGGAATGCTTTCGATCATCTGCTTGAATGCCTGCGTGTGGTGATCAATGGTTGAACGCCGTGCAATAAGGAGTGTCTTGTTGCGAACGACGTAGGTCGTCTGCACGAAGCGATCCTCAAGCTCGCGTACCGGCCGGAGCGTCTCATATTCCGAAAACGGCCGCGAATCGTCGAGCGCGGAAAGACGCACCGTCTCCATAAGCTCGCCATACTGTTGGCCTCTGATCGGAATGCCGTGTAAATGGCGGGCGGCGCGTGCGACCATCATTTCCGCGATGGGAGCACGGGGATCGTTCTCCGACGGGGTGACCCGGTCTCGCTTCGGCTGAGCGAGCCGCGTCGGCTCATGGGAAGGGGCATCGTACATAAAAACAGTCCCATTGTACCGTGCCGCATCGCCGGTGTGAAGGCGGTCGTTCGTTCCGATGGGGAGATCTGGTTGTGGCGGCATCGATACTGGGCGCCTGTGCCTGGTTGCCCGTGGCGGGGAAACCCGCATGCCGTGCGCTCCTGCGAATTCGCCGCTCGCCATGGTATACTGCCCCCATGAAGACGTTCTTCGCCGCTTTAAAGACCGCACGCGTGCATCTGCGAGCCCGATGGTTCGGACGGGTCTTGGTCGCCTGTGCCATCGCTCTTTCCCTTACCGGCGCCGGCTGTACCAAGCTCGTCGACCAGGAAACGCAAAGCCTCGCCGCGCCCGTCACCCTCAACATGTGGGGCGTCATTGACGATGGCGACGTGTACGATGCGGCCATCCGAGCCTATCAGGCACAATTCCGTAACGTCAGCATCAATTTCCGGCGCCTGACCCTCGCCGATTACGAGAACGAGCTGTTGAATGCGATGGCTGAGGACCGTGGGCCCGACATCTTCCTGATCCATCATGATTGGACCAATAAATACCTGCCAAAAATGTCCTCGATGCCGCCATCGGTGCGGGTCGCCGAGCGGGTGGAGCAAGGGACGGTCAAGAAGGAGGTCGTCTGGCGGGCAGTGACGATCCCCCTCATGACGAACCGCGAGTTCCGCGACCAGTTCGTGGATACGGTCGCGCGCGACACGATCCGGCAGGTGGACGTTTCGACGGATCCCCTCTCGACGCAGATCCGCGAACGGATCGTCGGGGTGCCGACGTTCATCGACACGATGGGGCTCTACTATAACCGCTCCTTGCTGAATCTTGCCGGAATCGCGCTGCCGCCGGAGACATGGGATGAGTTCCAGGAAGATGTCCGCAAGCTCACCAAGCTGGATGCGCGTGACCCGTCGAAAATCCTCCAGTCGGGGGGCGCGATCGGTTTGGGGGCGAACGTGGAACGAAGCCCGGACCTGCTCGCGGCCCTCATGATGCAGAACGGGGCCGTGATGGCGAACGCGCTCGGGAGCCCGACGTTCCACCTGATGCCCGAGACGCTGTCCGGCGCGACGGAGCTTCCGGCCGCGGGGGCCCTCCGCTTCTACACGGACTTCGCCGATCCGACGAAAGACGTCTACACCTGGAATGCCGACCAAGGGAACTCACTGGAAGCCTTCATCCAGGGGAAGACCGCCTTCTTCTTCGGCTACGCGTACCAGCAGGACCTGATCAAGGCGCGTGCGCCACAGCTCAACCTCGGCGTCACCAAGCTGCCGCAGATCCCCGGCCGGCCACAGCAGAACGTCGCCAACTACTGGTTCTGGACGGTCTCGAAGCGCTCGAAAAAACAGGAGCACGCGTGGAACTTCCTGAATTTCTTGGCCCAGCGTGAACAGCAGCAAGCGATCTCCACCGTGACCAAGCGGCCGTCGCCGCGCCGCGATGTCTTGGCGGAACAGCTGCGTGACGAGTCCATCGGGGTCTTCGCCTCGCAGGTCCTGACGGCGCTCACGTGGTACCAGGGGCGTGATCCAAGGGCGATGGAGCAGGCGTTCATCACGCTCATCGACCGGGTCGCGCGAAAAGAGGTCAACATGGAGGACGCGATGCGTTTCGCGGTGGATCAGGTCATGCAAACCTACTGACGACAAAAAAGGCGCGCCCGAGGCGCGCTTTTTTCTTTGGGAGGCATCCCGACCGGGGTCGGGATGGAGCTTGTTTTTCCCGCCTCGGGCCTCAGGGGAAATGAGGCGCGAGGTGGGCCTCCGATCGCGGGGGCGTGGGGCCCGGGGATCGGAGAGGGTTAGCGGGTCATCTCTGCCTCGAGCACGGCCAGGTTCGACCAGCTGAGGTCGTCACGAGGTGGCATTTCCCAGCTTGCGGGCCAGGTCAGCGGGGTCGTGAAGCGAAATTCACGAATGCTGAACCCGCGGATCCCGAACGGGTAGTGAGGGCCTTTGAATACCCGTCCGCTGTTCAGGAGGGTATCGATCAGCTTCGAAACGAGCGCCCCTTCCAGAAGGGCGGTGGAAGCGATTCCCCCATGCTGGGCGGACCAGCAGAGGGTGTCATGCCACTCCTCGGCACCCGCCCAGGGTGAGCGGAGTCGGCCGTACGACTGAACGAGAAGCTGTTGGTCGATTCGCACTTGCGCGGCAGCGACATCGACGATGAGGTGCTCGCCGGGAAGAATCGCCCCTTCTCCCTGGCAGAGGCGGCAGGGGACGTATGCCCGGTCCGTCTCCCGAGTCTGGGTGACGAAGTCCGTTCGGGCGCCGTCACAAGCTCCGCAGGTGAACGGCGTCGCCAGGGTGAGCTCGAGCTCGGGTAGAACGACGATCCGTGCTCTGTCACCGGGTTTGTTGAGCGACTCTCTCGCGATTCTCTCGATCGGGAAGGGGGGTGGCCGTTTCGCGGGTCGGATTCGCGACAATCTGAATGACTTCACGAGTTCTCGCTTTCTCGGGTAGAAACCCGTCTCTCGCGTGCTCTCTCGCACGAGAAGGACGGATTCCCTAGAACACCATCCCTTTTTTTCGACCGCATACCACCTCGATGATCGTCAGGGACCATCATCCAGGTGGGCCCCGACACGTGGTCGGGGCAGGCTCGCGGGACGCGGGCTAGGCGGGGTGATCATGCACGTAGGCGAGGATCCACTGGTGGCGGAACTCGCCTTCGCAGACCGGGCAGAGCGGCTCAGACTCGTGCTTGCCCTGACATTCGCGACAGAGCGCGATCGCTGGAGGGGTGGGCAGCGGCGGGGGAGGCATGGCCTGCGCGATCCTTCGCCGGTGCGTACA
>CAZIMD010000009.1:0-2674 GCA_964540365.1 uncultured Gammaproteobacteria bacterium | reverse complement strand
GGGTGGGCAGCGGCGGGGGAGGCATGGCCTGCGCGATCCTTCGCCGGTGCGTACACGCCTCGCAGAGGGGGGCGGAGGCGGCCTTCACGCGGCACGCCTCGCATGGCGAAAGGAGGTCCCGGATGTTCCGGATGCCGGAAACCGGCTGCTGGGGCGGGACCGGCGCCTCGTCTTGGACGGGCGCGACCGAGCTGACGATCCTCAGAGGAGACATTCTTAGGCGTCTCTTTCTCGGAGTTCCTAGCCTAGTTGGAGGGACTCCGCCTCGAAGATGGCATGCCATCACCGGGGTGGGGTTCTTCCAACGCTTGGACAGGCGATACTGTACCACGTTCGCGCGAGCTGCACGGAACTTGCGACAGTCTGCTCCCGGAGGAGAATTTGATCAAGGGTCGTGGGAAGCGGCCTGTATTTCGTTGCTTTCGAAGAGGTTGGGCGACTTCTCTCTGGCGTCTTGATGCGGAGACGACGGGGAGAAGGGGCCCATCCGACGGTGCCGTGGTCGGATGGGCGGGGTAGGGGGGGTGTTATCCGAGGAACTCGTCGAACTCGTTCGTCTCGTCGAGCGGTCCGAAGTGGAAGAACGCGTCCTCGATCTGAGACGGTGACGCCCAGGAGGCGCAGACGCGACGAACCTCGGCGACCCGCTCGATCTGCGTGCGGAGCGCGTGTGCCGTGCCGCTGCGGAGCCAGCCGGGCTCGTTCGCGGCGTAGCGGAGCTGTCGTCGCCACTGGTCTGCCTTCTGGCGCCGCCAGAGCCGCTTGTTGCGCTGCTGGGCCGGGACGACCCGCGCGCTAAGCCGGAAGAGCGCCTTCCGCAGGTCGCCCTCGAGGTTCTCGATGAGGGCGGGCGATTCCGTCTCGGGCTCGAAGATGAGCCCGAGCGCGTACCGCAGCCGGTACCGCCCGTCCTTGTCCCGCGCGGCGGTCATGTCGTCGAGGCCGCGGTCGCGCCGGGCCTCGGCCTCCTGCTTGCCGGCGCGGATCTCGCGGGCGGCCGCCTCCCGCTCGCGCGCGGTGCCGGTGTGGCGACGGCGCAGCTTGTGGTCCTTCCGCACGCGCCAGAGGAGGTACTGAAGCTCGCGCGTCTTGCGGTCGAGCTGATGGCGCTCGTCGCGCTCCGTGTCCACGGCCTCCTGCTCGAGGAAGGCGTCGTGCTCGTCCTCCAGCGTCTGTGCGAGCGCCTCGCGGCGGACGATCGCTTCGCTGCGCTTGGCCGGGAAGGGCTGTGCCCATCGCGACCAGGAGCGCGGAAGGTGGAAGGTGAAGGTGGTGGGGTCCCTCAGTGTCGCCGAGTCCTCCCAGTAGAGCGTGGCGCGGGCGTCGAACCGGCTCGCGTCCGCCCGCAGCGTGTAGAGGCGCGGCGGGAGTTCGAGGGAGATGCTCGGTCGCTCGGGCCGGATCGGGGACCACAGGGTCACCGTCTCGTGGACCGTGACGACCATCTTGCCGTTCCAGCGCCCGGTCGCGTTCGCCGTGAACGTGGAGCGGGCGAGCGTGGGGAGGGGGACGTTGATCCCGTCCTTGTCGATCTCGCGGAACGCGCGCTTCGAGAGCGCGCTGACCGGGTAGGCCTCGGAGGTTCCCGACAGCGTCCCGCTCGGATGCGTGGACCTGCCGTGGCGCTGGCGCGCCTCCTCCGTCTTGCGGGTCGACCGCGGCCGGCGCGCATCCGTCCGGTCGTCGTCGTAGCGCATCGCGTCGTGGTCGAACGACGTCCATGCGTACTGCACCCAGCTCTCCGGGACCAGGAAGGTCTTCGGCGGCGGGGTGAGGTCGGCCACGTGGCCGATCCGGATGCGGCGATCCTGCTCCGGCGGGTTGAGCTGCCGGACGGGGATGCTGACCCGCTTGGTCCGCACGTCCTTGATGACCGCCGACTCCGGGCGTCCGGTCGGCGCGCACATCGTACGTACGCGGACGGTCAGCTCGAGCACGGGGTACTTGAAGTCCGAGCCGATCCCCTGGATGGTGGCCATGTACTCGTACCAGAGGGTGGTGAGCGTCCCGAAGCCATCCTCGTCGGTGAGACAGTGTCGGCTGGTCATGCCGATCTCGACCGTCTCCGACCGGGCCTCGATCTGCTGAGGCTCGACGGCCTGAGCGCGATCCGAGGCGTCGGGGCACGGTTCCTTGCTGTTTCCATCCATGATCGTTCACTCCTCTGCGGGCAATGGTTGCCCTCGGTGTTTGGGAAGCGTTCGCAAGCGTGTTGCCACGCTCCCTTTGGAGGCCATCGCTGACCTCCGAAGGGAGCGCCCCGAGCGAGTGCCGCTCGGGGGAGGGGGGTGTGGGTTCCGGTTCAGGTCGCGTTCTGGCCCGCTTGAGGGCAATACGGAGTCGGCATCCCCGTCGCCTGCGTCTTCGCGCGTGACAGCGCGAACGCGCCCCAGATGATGCGGGCCCGTTTCATCTCGAAGCCGCCGCTCCTGGTCGCGGCCGCGAGCTCCGCGTTCACGCGCGCGAGGTCCGTACCGCTTTCTGTCTTCTTCATGGTGAGATCTCCTTCTCCGTGCGGCCAATGCATGGCCGCCCGCCCGCGATTTGGTGTTGGGCCAAAAAACGAGTGGGCGGCCATGTCGTGGCCGTTCGTGCCGAAGCCCTTTCAATCCAAAAGGCGGAACGCGGGAACGACGAAGGCGAGAGCGCATCGCTTTCACGATCACCGTCGCAA
>CAZIMD010000008.1:24419-28095 GCA_964540365.1 uncultured Gammaproteobacteria bacterium | reverse complement strand
CCCGGCAGCGGCTTGAACGTTTCCGGATCCAGGATGGATACGAACGGCCGCACTTCCACGGACGAGATGTTTTGCGGATGTTCCGGCCAGACGAGCGCGATCGTCTCGCTGGCTCCGGCGGCAATGGAGGGCAGCGCAAGCCGGTTGATGCCGACGATCTCCCCGCCGCGTCGCAAGAAGGTCAGGAGTTCGACGTTGCGGTATGAGAACCCCGACGGGTTGCGGAGCGTGAACGTGCTTTGCCCCAGCATTTTCCCTTCGAGCTCGAGGTTGGCCGTGTAGGTCGGTCGGTCAGCGACGAGGTTCGCGTGCCGTTCCTTGAAGGCCGCGTAGTCGCCCCCGGTCAGCGCTGGGTCGATCCGTTTCCATTCGACGGTCTCGATGGAAAGGGAGGGGGCGCGTAATGACGGCCCTTCCCAGCCCAGCTCGGTGAGCGTCCGCGATTCGTTCGGGAGCAGGGCGGCCGTGCGGAGGGGGGTTTCCGTATTCCCGTCGCGAAAACGGTAGCGGATGACGGCCCACCAGAGCGGATTCGGGTTGTTGGCGGGGGCGAACAGCTGTTGCCGATTCCCGTCTAGGGGTAAGGCGAAGGCGGCGCCGGGTTCCAAGGGGGCGGGAGCGCTTAGCCGCATGGCCTCTTCCGTGATCGCCGTCGTGGCGATGCGGGCGGTGTAGCGCTGCTCCTTGGGGTAGGAGAGCGCGTAGGCGTCAAAAAGCGTCCAAAGGCCGTATCCCCAGGTCACGACGCACCAGCCGATGAGGGCCCCGTACCCAAGCGTGCGCAAGGTGAGCCGGTTGGTCACCCACCAGCGGGCGGCGGCGAGCTCTTGCTGGCTGTGGCCGCTGCCGATTCGGTCGGAGGCATCATAGGACATACGGGGGAGATGCTCCCAGTATAGCAGAGGCGCGGCGGGTTGCCGATCCGCGTCTCCATGCCCGCTCGTCCCGCGCGGCCCCTTGACGCGGCCCTCCCTCTCCGCGTGCGCCTCTGCTAAGGTAAGCCCGAAATCTATGTCCGACAAAGACCTTTCCGCCAAGAAAGCCGCCTACGGCGCCGAGCAGATTTCCGTCCTCGAAGGGCTCGAACCCGTCCGCAAGCGCCCCGGCATGTACATCGGTTCCACGGGACCGGATGGCTTGTTCCATTTGCTTCGCGAAATCGTCGACAACTCGTTTGACGAGGCGATGGCCGGCCGCTGTGACACCATTACGATCACGCTCCTCCCAAACGATTACGTCTCGGTTTCCGATAACGGCGCCGGCATTCCCGTGGCCATCCACAAGCAATACGGCGTGTCCGCCCTCGAACTCGTCCTCACGAAGCTGCACGCCGGCGGCAAGTTCGGTGGGGAAGGCAGCAGCTACAAGATCTCCGGCGGCTTGCACGGCGTGGGCGCGTCGGTCGTGAACGCCCTGTCAGACCACCTCGAGGCCGTCGTCGAGCGCGATGGCGAGATGTGGAAGCAGGAGTTCGAGCGCGGCATCGCCAAATACAAGGCGAAAAAGATTGGCACCAGCCGCCGCCACGGGACGACCATCACCTTCAAGCCGGATGCGACCATCTTCACGCAGGGGACGACCTTCGATTACCAGCGCGTCATCGACCACTACCGCCAGCAGTGCTACCTCACCAAGGGTATCCGCCTGATCGTCGAGGACCAGCGCAACGAGGGGGCAAAGAGCGTCTATGGCTTCTATTTTGAGGGCGGTACGGCCTCGTACGTCGGCTTCCTCAACTACAACAAGCAACCGAAGCACGAGAACATTTTCTTCATCGAAAAGCAGGATGGCCAGACCGAAGTCTCGATCGGCATCCAATATACCGACGACTATCAGGAGACCCTCTACGCCTTCACCAACAACATCATCAACCCCGAAGGCGGGACGCACGTCCAGGGCTTCCGCGCCGCGCTGACCCGCGTCCTCAACGCCTATGCGCGCAACAAGGGGTTCCTGAAGGAAAAAGAAGACAACCTGTCCGGGGAAGACGTGCGCGAAGGGCTGACGGCCGTCATCTCCGTCCGTTTCCCCGAGCCGCAGTTCGAGGGGCAGACCAAGGCCAAGCTCGGCACCCCGGAAGTCCGCGGCGCCGTCGAGTCGATCATGGGCGAGCATTTCGCCATGTTCCTCGAGGAGCACCCGCGTGATGCCGAGGCCATCATCGGCAAGTGCGTGCTTGCCCAACGCGCCCGCGCCGCCGCCCGTGCCGCCCGTGACACGGTGTTGCGGAAAGGGGCCTTGGAGGGCCTCACCCTACCCGGGAAGCTCGCCGACTGCTCTTCCAAGGATCCCGCCTCGAGCGAGCTGTTCATCGTCGAGGGTGACTCCGCCGGCGGGTCCGCCAAGCAGGGCCGCAACCGCGAGACGCAGGCCATCCTCCCGTTGCGTGGGAAGATTCTCAACGTGGAACGGGCGCGTCTCGACAAGATGCTCGCCAACAACGAGGTCAAGAACATCCTGATCGCGCTCGGGACCAACATCGGCGAGATGTTCGACCTTTCGAAGCTCCGCTACCACCGGATCGTCATCATGACCGACGCCGACGTGGACGGGGCCCACATCCGCACCCTGCTCCTGACCTTGTTCTACCGGTATTTCCCGCAGCTCATCCAGAACGGGCACATCCTCATCGCCCAGCCGCCGCTCTACCGTCTCGCCGCCGGCAAGGATGTCCGCTATGTCTTCAGCGACGAGGAGCGTGACCGCGTGCTTACGGAGCTCCTGAAGGCGAAGGAGGAACGCGCCAAGAAGCGCGGCAAAAAAGAGGAGAAGGAAGAGGAGGAGGTCACGGAATCCGTTGTCGAAGAGGCGGCGAACGAGGAGGGGACGAAGAAGGTCGGCGGCATCGAGATCCAGCGCTACAAGGGTCTCGGCGAGATGAACGCCGAGCAGCTCTGGGAGACCACCATGGACCCTGAGACCCGCCTCATGAAAGTCGTGACCGTCGACGACGCGGCCCACGCCAACGAGGTCTTCGAGATCCTCATGGGGACCGACGTCGCCCCCCGCAAGAAGTTCATCCAGACGAACGCGAAGAGCGTGCAGAACTTGGATGTCTAAGAAAACGCCGCCTCCGGGCGGTGTTTTGGAATGAAAAACGACCCGGTTCAGGGGTCAGGGTACTCCTGCATGACAGCGACGAAGGGATAGGGGACCGGACTGTACGCATAGCCCCGCAGGACGTCGCGCATGCCGCGATGTTCCTCGTCGTGGCCGCTGTTGAAGCTGAAGCGGTTCGCCCACCACCAGTAGCGGAACCCGCCGAGCGCGACGAACGCGCGGTAGTGTTCGGGCACGAAGCGCACCAGCCGGCAGTTGAAGCTGCGGGCCGACGAGCTGAGGCATACCCGCATGGGCCGCGTGTCGATGATGGCGGCCTGCACCCAAGGGGCGGTGAGGTAGAAGCCGCCGCGGTTGTCGAGGCGGAGCGTGCCGCTCATGGGATTCCAGACGATCGCGACCTCGTGGGCGTCGATCGAGTGGATGCAGAGGAGGTAGAAGGTGGCGAAGACGATGGCCAGCCCGCCGCCGACGAGGAGGGGGGTCCGGCGCCTCATTGGTCCGTCGCGACCCCCGCGTCCGCCGTCGCGCCCGGCAGGGCTGCGCCCGTGGCCTCGAGCTGGCTGATGACCGTGAGGAACGGGTAGGTCCGTCCCGATCCCTCGTAGGCGTAGCT
>CAZIMD010000008.1:22360-24319 GCA_964540365.1 uncultured Gammaproteobacteria bacterium | reverse complement strand
CACCGTTGTTTTCAGGAGGGGAGCCGGGAGTTCTGCGCTTTTTTGCAAAAACAGGCGGAAAAACCCTCCTCCTTCAGCTCTTGACGGACCCGGGATTTTCCTCTAACCTAACGGCACTTTCCGCATTTGTATGAACTACACGTTATCTGCCACCAAGCGCACCAGCATGGGTAAGCGCTCCAAGGATGAGCTCGCGAAGATGCGCATCCCGGGCGTCCTCTATGGGCAAGGGATCGAATCCCAAGCCGTCTCGTTCCCGAAGACGGAGTTTTCCCGTGTCTATGCCGCCGCCGGCACGTCCAGCCTCGTCGAGGTCACGGTCGAGGGTTCCACGCCGGTGAAGGCCGTCATTAAGGCGGTCCAGGTTGATCCGCTCACCATGGCCCCCATGCACATCGACCTCTACCAGGTCCGCATGGACAAGACGATGACCGTCGAGGTTCCGCTCAAGTTCGTCGGCGAATCGGCCGCCGTCAAGGTTCTCGCCGGGACGCTCATCAAGTCCTTGGATGAGGTCACGGTCGAATGTCTTCCGGCTGACCTGCCGCACGAGATCCAGGTCGACCTGTCCACGCTCGCCACCTTCGAAGATGCCATCACGGTCGGGACGCTGTCCTTGCCGAAGGGCGTCACCATCAAGGGCGATGCCAACACGACGATCGCGACCGTCGCCGCGCCGCTCACCGAAGAGCAGCTGAAGAAGCTCGAGGAATCCTCCGTGGGAGATGTCACGGCCGTCAAGAGCGACGCCGATGAGAAGCGCGCCGCCAAGGAAGCGGCCACCAAGGAAGCCGAAGCCGCCAAGAAATAATCGATCAACGAGAAAGGCGCCCCTCTGGGGGCGTCTTTTTGCGTCTTTTGGGCGTTCCACGGATATTGACGTCCGATGGCGGGGTGGGTCGCGTTCGTCTATACTGGCCCCATGCGTTCCCATCCTACCGGTTCTCGCCCGACGTCGCGCCGTCGCCTTGCCCTGCTCGGGATCGGTGGCGTGCTTGCGATCTGTTTCTTGGGCCTCCTGGTCCATGCGATCCTGACGGGTCGCACGCGCGAATTTTCGACGGATGCCGCGGCAACTTCCACGGTCCCTGACGTGGCGACCCCGTCTAGTTCGTCGACGGTCGCGCTCGTGCCCCGCCGCTTGGATGGGGTTCCGGTGCCGCCATCGGTCGCGTCGCTGCGGCCGTGGGCATTCATGGTCGATATCCAGAGCGATGCGCGTCCGGCGGAGGGGGTCGCGGACGCTTCCGTCGTGATCGAGGCGCCGGTGGAAGGCGGGATCACGCGGCTGTTGGCGATATTCGATCCGCTGACCACGACGACGCGCATTGGGGCCATCCGCAGCGCCCGACCCTATTTCGTTGACTGGGCGGGAGCGTGGCGGGCGGTGTATGCGCATGTCGGGGGAAGCCCTGAGGCCTTGGAGCGCTTGGCGCGAACGCCCAGCAGCACCGTCCTCGACCTGAATGAGATGACGCGCTCGGCCAATGCCTTCCGTCGCGATCCGAGCCGGGTGGCTCCGCACCAGGTGTTTACGACCCCGGAGCGCTTTGGTGGGTTCCTGGGGGCGGTCGCGACATCGACCGTGACGTTTTCGCCGTGGCGCTATACCGACGACCCAGCCCCGACGTCGACGGTCGGGGCGGTCGCGCCCCGGATCCCATATGGCGGTTCGTACACGGTTCGCTGGGCCTACGAGGCGGACCGGAACGCCTATCGTCGCATCCAGGCGGGGCGGGCGTTGTCGTCACAGGCCATCTATGCGACCAACGTGATCGTGATCAAGACGGACAGCGAGGTATTGGATGATGCCGGACGTTTGCGCTTGCGGACGACCGGCGGTGGCGAAGCGGTGGTCTATCGCGACGGCAAAAAGCTTGTCGGACGTTGGCGCCGGGCGACAGGCGACGCGATCGCCTTCACGGGGACGGATGGGGTGGACCTGACCTTGCGAGCCGG
>CAZIMD010000008.1:15998-22260 GCA_964540365.1 uncultured Gammaproteobacteria bacterium | reverse complement strand
CTTGGGCGTGCTGGCGCTTATGGTTCCCGCCGTGCCGGCGCGGGTGAAGGAGTGGGCGTATGCGGGGTTTGGGATCGATTTCATTGCGGCGTTCGTGAGTATCGTCGCGGTCTACGGATTTACGGGAGAGGCGGTGTTGCCGGTGGTGTTTATGGGGATCTTGGTGGCGTCGTATGGGTCGTACCATCGGCTGCAGGCGAAAAAGAGCTAAGAAAAGGGAAGAACGCGGCCATCAGGCCGCGTTTTTTTGTCGCCGCCTTATCGAAAGAGTGGGCTCGTGCCCTTGACGGGACCATCGTTCTCTGCTAGTCTGTGGCCGCGAAAGGTAGGGAAAACATGGATCCTCTCGGTATCGCGTTTCTGATCGGCTGCGCGGTGTTCACCGCGACGTTCAGCGTCTTCATCGTGTTGCGGGCGCGTGATCACAAGAGGCACGCGCGTAAGTGCGCGGCCTATGAGTCCCGCATCAGCGGGCTCCAGGAGGAGCTCGAGAAGACGCGAGATCCCGCCTCCGCGAAGGGAGAGGGTGTGATCGCCTTGCATGGGGCCGCACGCCTGCGTTCCCTGTCGCATCGGGCGCGTCGCCTCGGCTTCCAGTATTCGGAGATTGCCTCGGCGGCGCTCCTCGCCTCCCTCGAAAAGGCTTTCCAGCCGAAGCACTCGTACTATGCGAACCAGCTCCAGCGTCCCGCGGGTTGTCTCCGTTGCGCGGGGGAAAGCCTCCGCTTCGTGTACGCGGGTGCCTCGGAGGCGTTCGAGGGGTGTCTCGGCTGCTACTGCTTCACCTGCGGTTACGGCGTGTGCTCGAACCGCCGCCTCATCAAGACCCTCTCCGACGAGGCGCATTCGGACCTGTTCGAGCTCTTCCGCCGGTGGGAGAGCCCCTCCGCGTCGACGGAGACGGCGCAGGCCTCGACCGACACCGCCGCGCCGGCCGCCGCCGAGGCCGCCCCTGCGCCCGGCCCCGCGACCGAGACCGCCGCCCCGACGGAGTCCTGAGTCGCCGTCGGCATCTCCCGCGCCCACCTACGCCGCTTCTGCCGCGTGGATGGGTGCGGGCTTTTTCTATTGTGGTCAGTTCAAAGAAAAAACCGTTCCGGGGAGGGGCGGTAGACGGGGGATCATTTTCATTAGGCGTGCAGGCTTCGCCCATGCCCGCTGACGTAGACGTGAGTGTCCATGTGGGGACGATCAGAGGTTTCGCAGTCCAAGTGAGCCGTCCTTTCGATGAGCGATCCTAGGGCCGGGCGCCGTTCCCGTCAATGGGGGCATCGAGAACGTCCACCACGCAAAAACTCGCCTTGAAGGCGAGTTTTTGCGTGGTGGACGTTGCTGGGATCGAACCAGCGACCTTTCGAATGTGAATCGAACGCTCTAACCAGCTGAGCTAAACGTCCGGAAAGCCCCACGAGCATAGCCAACGGGGCGGGGTTTGGCAAGTTCCCGGGGGCCCGGTATGCTCGGTCCATGACGCCTGTGACGCTCTCCGCCCGGATGCGAGAAACGGAGCTGATTTTAGGGAAGAGCCTGCCCAAGGAGGCGGTGCGTTTGGCGAGCCGTGAGCTGTGGGGTTGGCTGCTGGGGGTGTCGCTGGCGTGGGTTGCGAGCCATGGGTCCGAAGGCGTACCTAAAGCGGTTGACCGGCGGTTTTTGCGTCTACGGGGGCGCTTAGCGGCGGGGGAACCGGTCGCCTACCTGATCGGATCCGCGCCGTTTCGTGGGCGCGCTTTTCGTGTTTCGCGGGCGACGCTCATCCCTCGTCCCGAGACCGAAGAGCTTGTCGATCTGGCGTTGGAGATGCCGACGGATACGCTGTTCGTGGATATCGGGACCGGTTCTGGATGCGTCGGGGTGTGCGTGGCATTGGCACGGGGTCCGGAGCGGGTGATCCTGACCGATCGGAGCCGTCGCGCGTTGCGGATGGCGGAGGGGAATGCCCGATCGCATTTGGGGGCGGCCGTTGGGCGCTTGGCGTGCCTGCAGGGGTCGCTTTTCTTTCGGGGCCTGCAGCGGGAGGTCGTGGAGCGCGCGCCCAAGCGTCTTGCGATCGTCGCGAACCTGCCGTACCTGCCGTTGTCGGACCGGAAGGCGCTTGCCCGCGGCGTGACGGCGTTTGAGCCGGCGTTGGCGCTGTATGGCGGTTCGCGTGGAGATGAGCTCGTGCTTCGCCTCTTGCGGCAGGTCAAGCGATTCCAGCGAACGTATCCGGGGATTTCCGTGAGCCTGTTTTTGGAGATCGATCCGCCACAGGCGAAGGCGTTGCGGAACGAGGCGTCTACCCTGTTTACGGACCAGCGGATCGAAATCGTGCGCGATGGGTTTGGGCGGGAGCGGTTCTTGGTGGCGCGGGGATAAGAAAGGGGTGCGCTTGGTAGGGGCGTCCGTTTGACATGGGGCCGGTTTTTTGCTATCTTAGGGCGTCTTTCCGATCCCTGGAAAGCCTGGTTTCAAATGGAGGCACCGATGGAACAAAGGTATGATCTCGCCTGGCGACAGGCCCTATGGGGCGCGTGGGACCGGTTCGACCAGCTGCTGGCCGCGGCCGCCGACCGGATCCCGTGCGACCCGCACGGGCACGCGTTCCGTCTCGACGAGTTCACCCTCGAAAACGTCTTCAGTGAGATGGGGGCTCGTTTGGCGGCACCCGGCACGACGCCGGACCCCCGTCCGCTGGTCGCGGCGATGGAGCGCGGCCAGGCGGTTCCGCCCGAGCAGGCGATGCGCTTCCTGGCCCATACGCAAACCTGCGAATACTGCGACCAGGCCGTCACCTACCGGTTCGACGGCCGGAACCTCTGGACGGATGAGCCGTGCGCGCTCGGGGCCGACCCGCAGCCCTTCGAGGCGTTCCTGAACGTCCCGTCGGGGCGGCTCGTGCTGGCGAACGACCTGACGCGTGATCTCTTTCGGGCGTACGGCGAGTTCGAGTCGATCGGCACCGTCATCGGTCGCCAGCGCCTGACGCGCGTATACGAGCGGATGGGGTGCTTTCATGTGCGGCTTCCGGATGATGGCCGCCTGCGGATCCATGCGCGCAAGGGCGGCGATCCCGACCGTAACCTCGTCATCCTGCAGAAGCGCTACAAGAGGCGCATCAACACGCCCCGCTTCTTCAAGGGCCGCCCGCTCGCGGTCCTGAGCATCGAGACGCGCTCCTGTTCCCTCGTGGATGCGGACGAGTTCGTCCGGTGGGGCGGTTCATTGGCCAACCCGGACATCCGCCTCGTTTCGGTGGATCCTGGGGTTTATCGCCTCACGCATCGGGCCTACCGTCCCGACTTTGGCGCGCAGCCTGAGCCTGAGACGCTCACCCTGATCGACTGGGTGCGTCCCCCTGATCCGGTCGTTGACCATCGGGCGGAGTACCAGGCGTTCCAGCTCACGGCGGGCCAGGTCCTCTGGCGCGCCCTCCAGCGGCGTCACGACGACGGGGCACCCGCCGAGGACGCGCTCTGGGGGATCGTGGACACGCTCTTCAGCCAGCCTGATGACTGGCATCCGAACGGGTTCGGCCAATTGAGCCCGGAGAGCCGTGCGGATGACCCGGAGGTCACGATCCCGCCGTTGACGAAGCGCCTGTCGTGGTACGGCGCGCGCCGCTCTGGGATGGGGCGGTCGTTCATCGGCCGCTCGCCCGAAGAGACGTTCGCGAACGCCCTGCTCATCCAGGCGGCGATCGGGAACGTTCCCCTCAACCCCTCCTTCCGGACCCTCGTGCGGACGGTGCTGCGGGGCATCGTGGAGCACGGCATCGTGATCGACCCGTTCAGCCCGTCGCCCCATGACCCGCCAAAGTCGGCCCGGCAGCTTGCCGACGAGGCCGAGGAGGAGCGCCGCCTGGTCGGGATCGCCCGCCAGGCGCTCGACGCCATGGACCTGTTCGAGCCGGATCCTGCCCTGCGCTGAGCGCGGGGTTTTTTGTTGGTCGTATTGACGGTATTTTTTGCCTGGGTTAGCGTAAAAATCAGCTTGATCGCCCCCACCCTTCGCATGTACCCCTTCTTCCTCTTTTTGACGGCCCTCCTGTCGATGCTGTTGCTGACGGCAGCGTTCAATTACCGTTCCCGGAAGCGGATCGAGCGCTACATGCTCGCGCCCAAGTGCGCGTTGGGGGACGAGCAGTTCTGCCGGTCCATGACGGGAATCCTGGGGGACCCGTTCACGGCTGGCAACCGCATCAAGACCCTGCAGGATGGGCGGGAGATCTTTCCCGCGATGATCGAGGCCATCCATTCGGCGCAGCGGACGATCACGTTCGAGAGCTTCGTCTTCTCGTCGGGGAAGGTGTGCGCGGCGGTCATCGCGGCCCTCAAGCAACGCGCGGCGGCCGGGGTGCGCGTGCACCTGACGCTGGATTGGCTTGGGAGTTCATCGTTGAACGTCCGGCAATACCGCGAGCTCAAGCGGTCCGGTATCCAGGTGGTCATGCATCGCCGGTTACACTGGTACAACCTGACGCGTCTGAACAACCGTTCGCATCGCAAGATCCTGGTGATCGACGGGAAGGTCGGGTTTACGGGTGGAGTCGGCATCGCGGACCAATGGCTGCACGCGATGGATGGGATGCCTTCCTGGCGCGACCTGCATTATCGCGTGCAGGGCCCGGTCGTCGCGAAGATGCAGTCGGTCTTTTTGGATAATTGGCTGAAGGGGCATGCGCGGGTCCTTGAGGGCGAAGGGTATTTCCCGTCCCTTGAGGCGGCCGGCGGACTAAAGGCCCAGGTGTTCCGCAGTTCGCCGGTGGACGGGCCGGAGACCGTGCGGCTCATGTTCTTGTTCAGCATGGCGTGCGCGAAGCGGACGATCCGCATCCTCAACGCCTATTTCGTGCCGGACCGGGCGTGCATCGAGGCGATCCTGCGTGCGCGCCGCCGGGGCGTGGAAGTCGAGATCATCGTGCCGGGGAAAAAGACCGACCAGCGGTTCCTGCGCTCCGTCTCACGGGCGGGCTGGCGTGACCTCTTGAGGGCGGGGGTGAGGATCTATGAGTACCGTCCCACGATGCACCACGGCAAGCTGTTCATCGTCGATGACCTGTTCGTTAGCATCGGTTCGGCGAATTTCGACGGGCGGTCGTTTTTGCTGAACGATGAGATGAACGTCAATGTGCTGGATGAGGGGTTTGCCCGGGAGCAGACGCGCCTGTTTGAGGGGGATAAGGCGGAGAGCGACCTGATGACGCTGGAACGCTGGCGGACGCGTTCCCTCCTTGACCGCATCCTCGGCTCCATCGGTCAGGTCATCCTGTCGCAATTCTAGGCTGCATTTAAGAGGTCGCGCTCGTCTGCTATCCTGGTGGCATGGTCTCGTCCTTTTTTACGCATCCCGGGTTCGTGTTCGGCGCCGCGGCCGCCCTGTCATGGCTCGCGCACCGGTTGCGGGCCCCGCATGCCCTTTTTTTGCTGGTCTTCGGCGCGATCTTGGGGCGGGATGGGTTGGGTCTCTGGATCGATCTTGCGCCTCTGGATGGCTTCATCGCCGTCGGCATCGCCTCGCTGTTGTTTTTGGTGGGGCTGGAGCTGTCCCCGAGTTTCTTTCGGGAGGTGGGAGCGCGGCCCGTGAGGCTCTTTGCCGCGACGCTCCTTACGCTAGGCGGGATAGGGGTTCTCTGGGGGTTCTCCTTTTCTGTCCCCCTGGGTTTGGCGATCCTGGTGGGCGCGCTGTTCGCCTTCAACAGCACGATGTTGACGCTAAAGGCCTTGGGGGATCGGGACGAGCTGGGCAAGACCCATGGCCGCGTGGTCACGTCGGTCCTGATCCTGCAGGATGTCGCGGCGAGCCTGCTGCTTGTCTGTGTCGCCGTCCTTGAGGCCTTGAGCCATGATGCGGCTTGGACAACGGTCGCCGCCATCTATCTCGGAAAGGTCTTCTTGCTTGGGTTTGGCAGCTGGGCTTGCGCGAAATACCTCCTCGCACGCGTGTGGCGGCAAATCGCCAAGCGCCACGAGGTGTTCGTATTGGCGGGGTTCGCCTATCCGCTGTTCGTGGGCGCGCTCTTTTCGCTGTTCGGCCTGTCGGTTGAGCTGGGGGCGCTGGTCGCGGGCCTCTCGCTGGCCCATTCCGAATACCGATTCGAACTCATAACGCGCATGCGGCCGTTGAAAGAGATTTTCCTGGCCCCGTTTTTCTTGGCGATCGGGGCCGGATGGGCCTGGCGGTCGCTAGTGACCCTGTGGCCGGCCGTGCTGGTCGGTTTGGGGATCGTCTGCGTCTTGGGGCCGCTGATCGTCGCGTTCGTGATGCGTCGGAACGGGTACCCGCG
>CAZIMD010000008.1:13558-15898 GCA_964540365.1 uncultured Gammaproteobacteria bacterium | reverse complement strand
TGCCATCGGGTCGGAACCGATTTCCTGCCGGTGCTCAAACGCGCCAGCCGTTCGTTTACGGTCGTGGACATGGATCCGCAGGTCGTCGAGCGATTGCAGGAGCAGGGATATCAGGCGGTTTTTGGGGACATGGGAAATCGTGACTTGCTGGAAAAAATCGGTCTTGCCCGCACTAAGCTCGTGGTCTCGACCGTGCCGGACATCGAGGCGCAGGTCATGCTCCTGAAGCAGCTGAAACGGCACCGGGCCAAACCGATCGTCATCCTGGTCGCCCACCAGGTCGAGGAGGCGCTCCTTTTGTACAAGCAGGGGGCGACGTATGTGATCTTGCCGCACTTTTTGGGCGGGAATTACGCTTCGCAGCTCATCGAGGTCCATGGGTATGATGATCCGGAGCCCTTTGAGGTCGAGCGCTTGCGCCATGTCGAGCACCTGAAGCGGCGTGGGCAGGGCCTGCTCGCCGCTCCCGCGAAATCGAGGCGAACGCGCTAGATTTTGGGCCTTGCCCGGCCGCTCCAGGGGCGCTACACTCGGAGGCGTCTGTTATGGCGCGCCTCATTTCCATCGTCAACCAAAAAGGTGGGGTCGGAAAGACCACCACGGCGATTAACGTTGGCGCTTATCTCGCCGAACAGGGGAAGTTCGTCCTCATCGTCGACCTTGATCCGCAGGCGAACGCGACCTCCGGACTTGGTATCGACCATCGGACGTTGGAGCGCGGGGTGTACGAGTCGATCCTGTCGCAAGCGCCGTTGCGCGACGTGGTCTTGCCTACGGGGCATGAGCTGCTCAAGGTCGCGCCTGCGACGACCTCGCTCGCCGGCCTCAACATCGAGCTGGTCGACCTTGAGCGTCGTGAGTTCCGTCTCCGCGAGGCCCTCCTCGAGATCCGCAACGACTACGATTTCATCCTCATCGACTGCCCGCCGACGCTTGGGCTGATCACGTTGAATGGCCTGGTCGCCGGCGACGAGATCCTGATCCCCGTCCAGGCGGAATATTTCGCCCTGGAGGGGTTGGGGCAGCTCCTGGAGACGGTCCGGCTGGTGAAGGATGGCTTGCGTCCGGACCTGGGGATTCTCGGCGCGGTGATCACCATGTATGATGGGCGCACGAAGCTTTCGGATGACGTGCTGCAGGAACTTTACAAATACTTTCCCAACACCATCTTCCAGGCGGTGATCCCGCGCAACGTCCGGTTGGCCGAGGCGCCCTCGTTCGGCCGCACGATCGTGCAGTTCGATCCGGGATCAAAAGGGGCCAAGGCCTATGAACGGCTGGCACAGGAGATCGTTGAGCGGGAACTTGATGGCTTTACCATACGCGCCTTATGATCATGGGAAAACAATCGGGACTCGGTCGTGGCCTGGGGGCGCTCATCCCCTCCAAGCCTCCCGCGGCGCCTACGGGCGACGGGTCCGCTGTCCCTAAGCCGTCCGCTTCCGAGGAGGCGGCGGTCCCCCCGACCCAGCAGGTCTCGACCCCGCCTTCGGCGCGGCCCACCGTCTCCGGTCCTCCGAAGCGTGTTCTCGCTTCCGGATTGGGAGCCGCCGCTTCGGTCGACATGAAAGCCGGTCCGCTCGATATTGCGATCACCTCCATCGAGGCGAATCCCCGCCAGCCCCGTCGCCATTTTGATCACGGGATGATGGACGACCTCATCGCGAGCGTCAAGGCCCATGGGATCCTGCAGCCGCTCCTCGTCACGCGTAAACCGGACGGGAAATATACCCTCGTCGCGGGGGAGCGCCGCCTGCGGGCCGCCACCTTGGCGGGCTTGCTCCAGGTTCCGGCCGTCGTCCGCGAGACGACCGACCAGGAACGCCTCGAGCTCGCCCTCATCGAGAACATCCAGCGCCAAGACCTGAATCCCCTCGAAGAGGCGCGTGCCTACGAAGAGCTGCACCGCTCGTTCCACCTCACCCAAGAGGATATCGCGAAGAAGGTCGGGAAGAGTCGGTCGCAAGTGTCGAACACCATCCGCCTGCTCCAATTGCCTGATGAGATGCAGCAAGCCCTCCTTGATGGCCGGTTGTCCGCCTCGAATGCGCGCACGTTGCTCGCCCTCGAATCGGAACAGGAGCGCGTGAGGCTCTTCGAGGCCATGATCGCGGGTCGCTACACGGTCCGTGAGGCGGAAGAGCAGGTCGGCGCGAAGGGTCGCGCCCGGCCGCGCCGCCTCATCGACAGCAACCTCCGTGCGGCAGAGGAGCAGATCCGTTCCTACCTGCAATGCAAGGTAAAGATCCGTCGTGAGGAGAAGGGGGACGGCGAGATCAAATTACGGTTTTACTCAGAAGAAGAGTTACGCGCCATTTTGGAAAAATTACGCGAAGGTTA
>CAZIMD010000008.1:0-13458 GCA_964540365.1 uncultured Gammaproteobacteria bacterium | reverse complement strand
CCTGTTTTTGCGTATTGCCGGATCTTCTGTTTCGCGTGCCGTGTTTTCGCATGTTTCATCCAGTCCACGTTCGGGCTCTTGCGGGACTTGTCGACGAGGATCTCGACCATGTCCCCGTTGCGGAGCGGGTGCTCGAGGGCGACGCGTTCCTCGTTGACCTTGGCGGCGATGGCGGTGTTGCCGATGTCCGAATGGATGGCGTAGGCAAAGTCGATGCAGGTGCTGTCTTCCGGCAGGTCGATGACATCGCCTTGCGGGGTGAAAATGAAGATGCGGTCGCGGAAGACGTCGATCTTGAGGTCTTCGAGGGAGCGGACGTATTCCTTTTTGTCTGCCAGTTCCTGCTGGATATCGGCCAGTTCGCGGACCCAGCCCGGGACGTCCTTTTGCGCGGTCTTGAGCTTGCCTTCATCGTATGACCAGTGCGCCGCGATCCCATACTCATTCTCCGCGTGCATGTCACGCGTGCGGATCTGGAACTCGACGATCTGCCCATCGTCGCAGAACACGGTGGTGTGGAGCGAGCGGTACCCGTTGGGTTTCGGCTGGGCGATGTAGTCCTTGATGCGGCCCTTTAGGGGGCTCCAGGTGCTGTGGATCGCTCCCAGCGCGGCATAGCAGTCGCCGACGGAGCGGACGATCACGCGGACGGCGATGATGTCGTAGACGCGACTGATGTTGCGGTCATTCTTGATGAGCTTCTTGTAGAGCGAGTAGAGGTGCTTGGCTCGGCCTTGGACGTCGGCGTCGTGGACACCCATTTCCCTCACCACCCGACGGGTCTTCTCCATGACGCGCTCCAGGTAGGCCTCCTTTGATTCGATCGTCGAGGCCGAAAGGTTGCGGACCCATTCGTATTCTTTCGGATGCAGGTACTTGAAGCAAATGTCCTCCATCTCCCCCTTGATGCTGCCCATGCCGAGGCGGTTCGCAATGGCGGCGTAGATCTCAAGCGATTCGAGCGCGATACGCTGCTGTTTTTTTGGGGGGACGTTCCCAAGGGTCTGGAGGTTGTGCAGCCGGTCGGCGAACTTGATGAACACCACGCGCACGTCCGCGGCCATCGCGAGGAACATCTTGCGCAAGTTCTCGATGTAGCGGTCCATCCCGCGGTACTTGATCTTGCCGAGCTTGGTGATGCCACCGACCATCGAGGCGATATCTGCCCCGAACGTCGCCTCAATGTCCTCGAGGGTCCGCTCGGTGTCTTCGGGGACGTCGTGCAACAAGGCGGCCGCGATGATCGGCTCTTCCAAGCGCATTTCGGCGAGCGTATAGGCCGCGGCGAGCGGGTGGATGATGTACGGCTCGCCACTGGCGCGTTTCTGGCCGCGGTGGGCTTCCTCGGCGAAGACGTAGGCACGGCGCACGAGGTCCACGTTCGCTTGCGGGTGCAAGGTCTGCAGCAGGTCGCACAGGCCGTCGATGCTCTGTTCGGAAGGGGGGATCATAGGGGAGGGGGATGGATTCGTTGTAGCAAGAATCGGGAAAAAGGCGCAAGGGCGCGCGCCGTTTCGGCATTTGCGCCCCCGGAGGCCGCCTGCTATCCTCTGTGCGTGTTACTTGCCGTCCTGCTCGCCTTCGTGGTCATCCTTATATTGGGTGGGGCCATTTTTATCGCAAAAGCCGGCATCTATTTTTGCGAAGACAGCCGCATGTTGAAGATCCTCTTGGGAGGGTATTTTGGCCTGTACCTGCTCGCGGCGCTCCTGGTCGCGGTCGTCATCCCGCCGGTGGGCGGGGCCGGAGTGGATGCGGCGAGCCTCGCCATGCCGTGGTCCCAGGCCGCCTCGGACATTCCGCTATCATTGGGGATCCCGTCATTCATCAAGACCGCGTTCGGCACGCAGCTGTAAAAAAACCGAGCCTCGATGGCTCCGTTTTTTATCTGGTCGATGGCTTTTGCTTGGCGCTGTGGCGCTCGAGGACGCGCTCGCAGGATTCGCCTTCCTCGTGGCCGGGGAGCTGGATCTCGCGGACATAGCGATCGAACTGTTCCTTGTAGCGGGCTTCGGTGGCCTGTTCGAGCTCCTCGTGGGAGAGGCGCTTGAGGCCGCGCTTGCCGAGCTCCTTGCGGATGTCCTGCTTTGCCCGGTGCCACGCCCATTCGTCGGTGAAGGCGAGCCAGGCATGTTGCCAGAGCTCGTCCTCGATGGTCTCGCCCTGCTTGCCCGCCTGGTCGCCGCCGAGGCCGAGCGCCTGCTCGAGGCAGTCCAGGTACGGTGGCGCGTCCACGGCCTCCAGGCCCTGTTCGCGGCGCAGGGTCTCCTGCACCAAGAGCCGGGTCACCATGGCCCGGTAGAGTTCGCGCGCGTCATCGAGCGAAAGCGTGAGGGTGACGATGGGTTGCATAAAGGGGGTTGTAGCAGGAACGGGGGGTTGGTTCAAGGGGTGAGGGGGGCTTGGGTCTCACGGGTCTTGCGGGCCGCCGCCTGTTCGAGGAGGTAGCCGGCAAGGCGGGCCTCGTAACAGGTCTGGCTGGCGGCGTGGTCCCAGAAGTTCGGCGCTTCCTCGTTGAGGGGTGGGCGTTGGGCGCCTGCCGCTCGGGTATCCGTCTCGAAGGCGAGGCAGAGCCGATAGGTTTCGGCGCCGGTGGCCTGGTACCCGGTCGCCAGCTCCTCGCGGAGGGCGGCCCAATTACGGGCGGAGACCGTCCCTACGGAATTGCTTCCCCGGTAGAGGCGGAGCAGGAACTCATCTCGGCTAGGCAGCCTCCCTTCGCTCACGAAGAACGATCCGACTTCGTTATGGGCGAGCGAGAGCGCTGCGCTGCGGTCTTGGTCGCGGCGTTCCATGCGGGCGTAGCCGGGGTGGCCACCCGCCACCAGCCCGGCAATGACCGTCGCGACGGCAAGGATCGTGATCCCGACCCAAATCAGATGGCGAGGAGGCATACGAGGGGATCAGTCCGCCAGCCGCTTCGCGCGCTGTTTCTTGCCACGCAATTCTTGTCCTGTAATGAGGGCGGTGACGCCACAGACAAGGAAGACCGCAAGGACCTTGAGGAGGAACCGTCCCGTCGCCTCGCCGCTCAGGCCTTGGAAGATGGTGACCATGAGGGTGACCGCCGCCGTGACGGAGGCGACGATGGCTCCCAGGTAAATGAAACCTTGCTTGATGGGGTTTTCCGGCGCGTCCGGTTGCGTGGCCTCATGCCTGCCGATCACCCAGCTGATGCCGAGCACGACAGGCAGGGCGACGATCAGCATCGAAAGGCCGACGCGGATTAGCGAACGGATCTCGTTTTGCGCATACGGGTATCCGACCGTCTCCGGATCGGGGATCCAGAGGTTGATGTACTGGAACCACAGGATCAGGAAGGCGATGGCCGTCACGACGTAGAAGGCGACCTGCATGAAATAGAGGTAGCTCTCCTTGGGGATCGTCAGGGGTGACCGTTTCGGGATGGCGACGCGGTGCGGGCTGTCGAGGAAGGCTCCCAAGGCTTCGGAGCGTTCGGTTTCGCTCCAGCCGGCCTCCGTGAGCAGGGCGGTCAGCTCTTGGCGCGAAACGCCCTGTTCCAGGGCCCGGGCGACCGAGGTACGCAGGTCTTTGTTCATATGTTCCCATCGTACGGCCATCCCTGGACCCTGTCCATGTCCTTAGCCGGCCAGTTGTTGGCGGAGGGTGCCGAGGCCTTCCTTGCTTTTTGTCGAGCAAAAAACCAGGGATTCCGTCGGGAGGAGGGCGGAACGGTAGGCTTTCTCTTGGGTAACCCGCTCCTTTTGGCTGAGCTTGTCACACTTGTTCGCGATCACGACGAAAACCCGCCCTTCGGCACGCAGGAAGGCCAACATTTCCTCATCGAGCTCGGTGGGGCCGACCGTGCTGTCGGTCACGAGCCAGATCGGGCGTTGCGGGCCGCTGAGGGCCATGATGGTCTCATGGATCCGCGTTTCGAGCTCGTCACGGCTGGTTTTGGCGTGTTTCGCGAAGCCGTAGCCGGGCAGGTCGAGAAGATATTGGCGATCGGCGAGCTGGAAGAGGTTCAGGAGCTGCGTCCGGCCCGGCGTCCGCGAGGTGCGACTGATGGCCGTTCCGGCAAGGGCGTTGATGAGGCTTGACTTGCCGACGTTCGAGCGCCCCACGACGGTCACGAGCCGGTCCTGGGCACGGACCGGCAGGAGCTTCGGGTCGACATAGGAGCGGATGAAGGCGGGGAGGGAAGGCATGTTCGTAGTACAACAGATTTTTCCCTTAAATGCAAGGATTTTTCCCCCTCTTGCGGATCAGAAAAACCCCTGCTACGGGGTCTAGGAGGGGAGGAGCTCGGCGATGAGGGGGATGAGGTCGGCCTGCAGGTAGGCGAGGGGGAGCAGCAGGTGGCCGCCGGGCCCGCACGTCGGCGGGGTCGGCTTGGCGTGCCCCGGTGGACGGTCGTCGATGACGATGAGGCGCGGCAGGCGGAGGAGGTCCGTTTCCGCTTGCGAAAGGAGGTGGATGCGGACGTGGAGGTTGGCCATATCCGGGCCGATCCGCAGGCGGGCGCGATAGCGGGACGCGTCGATGACCCGTTCGACCGTTTCCGCGATGGCGGCGCTCTGCGGATCGCGTCCGAAGAAGACGATGGCGACGCCGGGCGGGGGACGCCTCGGCGCGTCGCGGGAATGGGTCGGATGGTCGCGTGCGGAGAGGAAGAGGTGTTGCCACGGGTTCATCGGGCCTCCGCTGGACCGGTTCCGGCCGATCCAGGACCACCAGTATCAGGCGCGCACGCCCGTTTGCCAAGAGGGCGTTCCCTCGTCAGGATGGCCATGACTATGCGTTACCGCTGGCACCTTGCCGAACCGCTGCCCGACCAGGCGCTCCATGACGTGGAGACGCGGTCGCCGTACACGCGCCAGCTCCTCTGGACGCGCGGGATTCGTGATGCGGTCCAGGCGCGGGCGTTTTTGAACCCTTCGTGGGAGGAGGGATTGCACGATCCGCGGCAATTCCGGCATCTCGACGCGGCGGCGGAGCGGATCTTCGCAGCCATCACGAACGCCGAACGCGTGACGGTGCATGGCGACTATGACGCCGACGGCGTGACGGGCTCGACCCTGCTCATCACGGTCCTGCGCGAGCTGGAGCGGCGGCTGACGGGGCGGATCGGGACCGATTCGCTGATCGATTCGTATATTCCCCATCGTGATGCCGAGGGATACGGCCTCCATGCCGCAACCGTCCAAATCTTAAAAGAACGGGGGACGAAGCTCATTATGACGGTTGATTGCGGAATCGCTTGCGTTTCCGAGATCGCCTTAGCCCGCCAACAGGGGATTGACGTGATCGTGGTGGACCACCACCAGTTTGGCGAAACCTTGCCTGACGCGATGCTCATCCATCCGGGCTTGCCGGAGGAGACGTATCCGTTTAAGAAGTTGGCTGCCGTGGGTGTTTCGTTCAAGTTTGCGACGGCGTTATTGAGCGTGGCACGGGAGCGGGGGATCGATATTCCGGCGGGATGGGAGAAGTGGCTGCTGGACCTGGTCGCGATTGCGACGATCACGGACATGGTTGGCTTGGTGGGGGAGAACCGCGTCTTGCAGCATTTTGGCTTGCGCGTGTTACGAAAAACGCGGCGGCCGGGGTTGTTGGCCCTCTTTGAGGCGGCGCGGATCGAGGCCTCGAACATCGATGCGGAAACCGTGGGATTCATGATCGGGCCGCGTTTGAACGCGGCGGGCCGAATGGACCATGCGAGCCTCGCATTACGGCTGCTATTGGCCGAATCCCCGGAAGAGGCGCGGACCTTGGCGCAGGAGCTGGAGCGTTGCAACCGTCAACGCCAAGACGTGACGCGCAAGATGATGGACCAGGCGGATGTCTTGATGCGCGAGACCAATATGGACGATTGGCCGTTGCGCGTGCTGTGGCATGAGGATTGGTCGCCGTCGCTCGTTGGGCTGGTGGCGGGACGCGTGATGGAGCGGACGGGCCGGCCGGTGATCGCGATCGGGCGGCATGGGTCGACGTGGATCGGTTCGGGCCGTTCCCCGGCGTGTTTCGATGTCACCGCGGCCATGCGGACGGCGGGCGAGGGGATCCTGACGCGTGTGGGTGGGCACGTGCAGGCGTGCGGCTTCGCCTTAGAGAGTCCGGATAAGCTCCCCGACTTGCGCGAACGCCTCTTGAAGCATGCGGAAACGGCGCTGAAGGGCGTCTTGCTGCAGCCGGAGCTCAAGATCGATGCGGAAATCCCCTTGGAAGCCATCAACTGGAACTTGTGGGAGGACTTGGTGCGTTGTGAACCGTTCGGGCAGGAAAACCCGCGGCCCGTATTTTGCCTGCGACGGGCGTTCATCGCGAAGGCGGAACGCATCAGTGAAGGCAAACATTTGCGCGTGCAGGTGGTCGCGCCCTCCGGCAAGAGCCTGAAGCTGATGGCCTTCAGCTATCCCGCCGATGCTTGGCTGCCGGCGCCGGGGACATGGGCCGATCTTGCCCTGAACGTAAGCGTGAACGAGTGGCAGGGGGTACGGACGCTCGAGGGGCGGCTCGTGGATATGCAACCGCCGGCGGAATCCGTATCATAGCCCGCGTATGCCATCTGAAAAGCGTTTGCGGTTGCGGACCGATGGGGGTTCACGAGGAAACCCTGGGCCGTCGGGGATTGGGGCGGTGATTGAGGACATGGATACGGGGGAGGTGCTGGAAGAGCACAGCCGTTTTTTAGGGACGACGACGAATAACCAGGCCGAATACCAGGCCGTGATCTTAGGGTTGCAGCGCTGTCACGCGTTAGGGGCGACCTTGGTGGAGGTGTTGGCGGATAGCGAGCTGCTGATCCGGCAGGCGAATGGGGAATATCGGGTGAAGAATCCGGACCTGCAGGTGCGGTTTCAGGAGATGCGGGGGCTGGTGATCAAGATCGGGAGGGTCGTATTCAAGCACGTCTATCGTGAGGCGAACAAGCGGGCGGATGCGCTCGCGAATGAGGCGATGGATCGGGGGAGGTGAGGCGTGGTATCCTTCGGGTGTTTAGCCGTTCATTTTTCTTATGAAGCATGCTTTGAAAGGTTTTCCGCTGTTGTTGATTGTTGGCGCCGTGTCGGGGATCTTCCTAGCGTTTTTATGTTCGTGGGTGTTGTGCATGCGGCCGATGGCGGAAGGGACGGGGCCGGTTGTTTCGAGGCCGGTAGCCCCTGTTTCGCCGACGGTGCCTCAGATCCCTACGCCGGAATATCTGGTCAAGGAAGGAAAATTGTATGACGCGAATGGGCGGCTGCTCCTTTCGGATATGCACCAGGCGGGGCTTGCTTTGGACGTGTGTGGAGAGGTTGAGGGGCTGCATTTCTATGCCATGGTAGGAGATAAGGCGCTTTTCCTTGAGGCGTGTGGCGCGATGGGCGGACGGATGTGGCAGTATGATGCCGCGGCGAGGCGATTTTCTCCTCGCGAGGTGGCATTTAGCTTTGGGCGGGGAACGGAGTCACCGGACCATCGCTATCAGGTGTCTTTGTCTGTGGAAAATCGGGAGACGGAGGCGCGCGCATATATCCTGAAGGATTTCCTGTTGGATACGGAAACGGCCATCGGCGCCTTGCCGAGTCGCTGGTCTTATACGCAAACGATGTCTGAGTTTGATGAAGGCCCTCTCGGGATGGCCCGATGGGTGGAGGGTGTCGCGTATCTATCCGTGTTTGATGGGAGCGTTTCCGTGGCTGATTTTGCGGAGACGCGCGAACCGCTTTTTGAGAAGGCGGTCACTGTTTCCTCCTCGACGAATTTTGCAGCGCTTGAGGGTTCGTATCGTGTCGAGAACGGGAAGCTATATCAGGGGAGACACCGGCAATTACTCTCGGCAGACGTGCAGAAGGCCGGCCTCGATCACTCCGAATGTGGGGATGGGGATTTGCACGTTTACGCCGAAATCGAGGGAAAGATCTTCTTCACCGAGTCATGCGCCATCGCCCAGACCCGCGGCCAATTGTGGATGTACGATGCCTCGACGTTGCGATTTACGCGACGGAACCTGGTGCCCGGCCTGCTCGGGATCGCCGCCTCTCCTGATGGGCGCTACCGCCTATCCCTGGCGGATATTGGGGGAGAGGTTGAAGCCCGTCAGCTGGTTGTGATGGATCTTTTGCGGGATACGGAGAAGCGGGTTGGGTCGTTGCCGGAAAAATGGTCTTATTCCGCCTCGCTATCCGAGTTCATCGGGGCGCCCCTAGGAAAGGGGCGTTGGGAGAAAGGGAAGTTCATCGTCTCCGTCCATGACGTCTCGACGCGCTTACCATATGCGGGGGAAGAGGATGACGTTCGTCCCGTTCTCTTCGAGAAGACCATCTCGCTTCCATAAGCCGTTTTCATCTCTCAGCCATCTCTCCTGCGGATGTGCTATCATGCCGGAGACTATGGGCTTGTTCTCTTCCACTCCCGCCTCGACGGGATTCGTCGGGGTTGATATCGGGTACGGCGGCATGAAGCTGGTCGAATTGAAGATGGAAAAGGGGCGCTTGCGTCTCGTGACGTACGCCTACGTCAACCTGCCTTCGGAAAGCCTCGAGCAGTCGCTGCTCCAGGATCCACAGGGGACGGGGGATTTATTGAAAAAAATGGTCGATAAGGCACGCATCACGACGCGTCGGGCCGTGGCGGCGTTGCCGATCTCGGGAACGTTTTCGTCGATCCTGCACGTGCCGACGACGGATGAGAAGGCGGTGAAGGAAGCGGTCCAGATCCAGGCGAAAAAGCTCGTGCCGTTGCCGCTTGAAGAGGTGGCGCTCGATACCGTCGTGATCGACAAGACGGGAAAGACCGAATCAGAGCGGGCCGCCACACGCGTGCTCATGACGGCCGCCCCGAAGGCGTTGGTGGCCAAGTACACGGAAATCTGCAAGCGCGCCGGGCTTGATTTGGCGTATCTCGAGACGGAGGCATTCGCAGGCATTCGTTCGCTCGTGGGGAAGGATCGCGCGACCATCATGATCGTGGATATCGGGACGTTGCGGACGAATATCTTGATCGTTGAACAGGGGATCCCGTTCGTGATGCGATCGATCGCGACCGGCGGATCAGCCATGACGCAGACGATCGCGAAGACCCTGGGCATTCCGGTCGAGCAGGCCGAAACGATGAAGCGCGATATCGCCGGTCTGCAGAAATTCACCCCGACGGGCGACGTAGCGCCGGTGTTACAGGTGCTCGTGAAACCGATCCTCGAGGAGATCCGCTATGCGACCTCGTTGTACGAGACGCAATCGAATGGGAACGAGGCTAAACGCATCGACAAGATCATCCTGACGGGCGGCGCTTCGCTGTTGCCGCATCTCGCTGAATTCCTGACGCAGCAGACAGGGGTCAATTCCTTCTTGGGGAACCCGTGGGCGCGCATCGTCTATCCGCCCGAACTCAAGTCCGTCGTGCAGGAATTGGGGCCGAGGTTCGCGGTCGTTCTCGGGTGCGCCATGCACGATCCGGCTTCCTGATGTATGTCGGCGCTCGCTCCCCGGTTCGCCTTGACCGACGCGGCCTATCGCCGCGGGTGGTTATTGCGCGCAACGGAGCAAAAGGCACGCTTCCTGCTCGAACAGGGGCTCCATCCGGAACAAGTCCTCCTCGGGACGGGGCTTCTCACCCTGGCGCAGTACGCGGAACTGGTCGAGGAGCGCTTCCAAGTGCGTCTTGAGCGCGTGGACCAGGACCGTTGGACGGCGCGCGCGGTGGCCGGCGCGATTCCCGACGGCGTTGCCGCCGCAACTTCTGAAGACGGTGAGCCGGGTTGGCTTGTGAGCGATCCCTGGGAGCCTGCCATCGCCCACTGGCGCAAGGCGATCACGGAACCTGTTTTCCCTGTCTTCCGTTCCGACCTGTTGCGGTGGAGCCGGCAGGCGACGCCGACGGATTTTGCCGTTTCTGCCTGGTGGCGCGCCTGGCAAGCCCGTGCGGCCACGGAAGCGCGCATCTGCCTGGAGCGTGGCGTTGGCCATGTCTGGGTTGGTCCGGATGCGGAACCGGCGGCGGACCTGACTGTTTCCAAGGAGGAGTTGCCGGCGTTGCAGGCGTGGTTCGAGGCGGGGTACCCCTCGCGGGCCGGACGGGTGAGTCGCATCCCTGGCGTCGAAAGCGACCTCCTTCAGGTCGTCATGCACGAGGCGCCCCATCCCCTGGCGCGCCTGGTCGGTTGGCAGGCCTATCTCAAGGAGCCGCGGGGCGTTTTGCTGTGTCTCGCTCCCGACGCCTGGCTCGAGGCGCGCCTGACGCCTGTCCCTGAGGTCTCAAACGGACATGAGCTCCTCGCGGAAGCGGAGCTGCGCCGCGTCCATCCTCGCGACGAGCGTACGCGTGAGGCGGCAGCACAGGCCGCCTTGGCAGGCGTCGCCTTCTGCTGGGTCGAAGATGCTCCAGAAGAGACCGCTTGGATCCGACCCTTGGCCCAAGCGGGCGTGCCGATCACGATCGTCCGTCGCCGGGAGACGCTTCACGGGAGCGCGTGGGAAGCGTATCATGTCTCGTATGAGCCGCCGCGTCCTGTTGCACGTCGATGATGACGCGCTGTTCCGCCGGGCCCTGCGCCGCGTATTTGAGCGCGCCGGCTGGGACGTCCTTGAAGCCGAACATGGTGAAGAAGGGGCGCGGGTCGCCCATCAGCAGGTTCCCCACGCCATCCTGCTTGACATCAAGATGCCGATCCAAGACGGCTTCCAGACGCTACGCGCCCTCAAGCGGTCGCCCGCGACAAGCGGCATCCCGGTCGTCATGTGTTCAAGCCTGGGTGCAAAAGAGGACATCCTCTTTTGTCTCGGGGCCGGCGCGAGCGGATACCTGGTGAAAGCCCACCATCATCCCGAAGAAATGCAGCGGTACGTCGAGCGCCTGCTTGATGGTCCGCTTGATCCTTAATCTGCCCTCTTTCCTATGCGAACCGTTTCGTGGCGCGCCGGATTCACCGCCCTCGAAGGGCTGATCGTCCTTGCCTTTTTTGGCTTGCTCGTGACCTTGGGCGCGCTTTCGATCAACCATGCCCGCGCCCGCGCCCGCGATGCCGTACGCGTATCCGACGTGAATGCGCTCCGTTCGGCATTAAGCGTGTATTGGCAGCAGAAGGCGACCTATCCCGCGAGTCCCGGCATGGCGATCGGCGAGCCTGGTGCTTCGGATGCGCTGACGCTTGACGGATTCGTGCCTTCGCAAGGCGCGCAGGGATCGGTCTTGTTGCAGCCGGTTCCCATGGGGCCAAAATCGGGCGAATTCTACTGGTACAAGGGCGGTCCCAGCGGCTATGCCATCCGGTTCGAGACCGAGCGCGACACGGCGTTAGGGGGCGCGAACGTCTACTACCTCCACAGTACGGGGTTTGATGCGAGCGAGGACCTCAAATAGCTATGTTTTGGGCGGGCCTGTTGGCATCGGGGATCATCGGGGCCTGTTTGGGGCTCTGGTTCGTCAACCTGGTCGATTGGGTCCGGTGTCGCGCGGTTGGCGTGCCGGATCCTCGCGAGGCGCGCACGTGTCCGGCCCTAGTCGGGCTGCATGCGTGGGCGAAGGTGCCATGGGAGCATCTTGCCGCCTCCTCGCCAGATCGCGTGTTCGCGCTTCTCGCGGCCCTATTTGGCGCGGGCGCCTGGATCCTCCCGTGGTTATTGTATTGGACGCGCGCTTCCGTTCCGTTGGCTTGGCTGTGGAATGTCCTGTTTTTTTCGGGGTTGCTGTGCATCGCCCTGTTGGACGCGCGTTGGCGCGTCTTGCCGGTCGAGCCGTTGGTCGGGGCGGCGATCCTGTTCGGTGCCGGACGGATCGCCTTGGGCGCGTCGCCCGGTTCGACGCTGTTGGGGGCGGTGGCGCTAGGCCTTTTTTTCGGCGCGCAATCATGGGTATCCCGCGGGCGTTGGCTTGGGGGAGGAGATCCGGTCCTCGCGTTCGCGATCGGGGCGGCCATCGGTTGGCCGCATGCGGCGGTCGCCGTCTATGCGACCTACCTGGCCGTGATCCCGCTGTTGCTCATCCAGCTGATCCGTTTCCGCACGTGGCGACGGGTGCGTTGGCCGTTCGGTCCGCTGCTCGCCGTCGGGGCCGTCGTGTCGCTCGTGTGGGGGGAGGTGATTTGGCGCTGGCTGGTTGGGTCCTAGCCCAAAAAAGACGCCCTAGGCGCCTTTTCTGGTGAGCGTATGGACGACCTCGACGTGCGGCGTCTGCGGGAACAGGTCCAGCGGTTCGATGCGGTCGAGCGTATACGCCTGAGAGATCGTGGGCCATTCGTGCAAGAACGAATGGTAGTTGCAGGAAATGTAGACGACGCGTCTGGGCCCGTGCGCGCACAGGGCCTCGAGGGCCTTCGGGTGCAGGCCGGCGCGGGGCGGGTCGATGAGGCCGGCAGCCGCTTTCCAGGCTGAGGCATCCAGCTTTTCAACGGGTCCGCTTGCGAACATGCAGCGGTCCGCGACGCCGTTCGCTTCGGCGTTTTTTTGCGCTTCCGAGACGGCAAAGGTGTCGAGCTCCTGTCCGAACACGGTCGCGCCCCGTTTCGCGCAGGCGACCCCAAAGAAGCCGATCCCCCCGTACAGGTCGAGGACGTGCTTCCCCTCGAGCGGACCGAGCGCCTCGATCCCGCGGGTTTGCAGCGCTTCCGCCATCCGGGTGTTCGTCTGGAAAAAGGCGTTGGGATGGATGCGATAGCGGACGCCGTTCACTTCTTCTTCGAGATGGAGGGCGCCGTGGAGGGCGACGCACCGTTCGGCATACGAGATGTCGGTCGGCTTCGTGTTTTCGCCCAAAATGAGCGACGTGCAGAGCGGGCTGAGGGCGTTGGTCAGGGTTTCGCGCTGTTCCGTGGTCACCTGCTCCAGGTCGCGTACCAGCAGATGGACCAGCCGCTGTCCCGTGTTTCGTCCGAGGCGGATGATCGCATAGCGGAACTGTCCCGTGTGTTCGCGCGCGTCCCAAGGCTGCCAGCCGAGCGTTTGCGCAAGCTCGCGGATGGCTTGCAGGAGGGCGGGCGTTTCCTCGTCGAGCAGCAGGCAGGTCGTGAGGTCGAGGTAGCGGTTCCATTGGCCGTAGGCCTTGAGGCCGAGTTCACCTTTCCAGCCGACCGCATAATCCATGCGGTTGCGGTAGTGCAACGGGTCGGGGCAGGGGACGATGGGGTCGAGCGCGAGCCCGATGCCCGCCGCCTGGTAGCTGCCGGTGAGGGCTTTTGTCTTGAGCGTGAGTTGCGCTTCGTAGGACAGGTGCTGCCAAAGGCACCCGCCGCAAGCGCCCGCATGCGGGCACGGGGCGGGCCGGCGCTCGGGGCTCGGCGTCACGATGCGGTCGAGGTCCGCGATCCAACGTCCCTGGTCACGCTTGCGGAAGGTCGCTTCCACGACATCGCCCGGGCTCGTGAACGGCACGACGACGCGCCGCGTTTCCCCATTCTGCAGGCGCACCGAAAACAGGCCGCGTCCCTTCTCATCGAGCGCGTCGATCGCCCCTTCCAGCCGGTCGCCGTATTTCATGGCCGGGAGTGTAGGGGATTTGGCTCGGATTGGCTAGGGG